>DAIDAD010000063.1 GCA_027310795.1 Candidatus Micrarchaeaceae archaeon
TGAAGGCATTGATTTTAGTTGATTTTGAAGAGGAGTGGCGTGATAAAAGCTCAGCGTACTATCTTGGTGACTTCAAAGGCAAGATAGCGAATGCAAAAAGACTGCTAATTGCGTGCAGAGCTAAGGGTATGATGACAATATTCACAGTGCATGTCGAACAAAACTCGAAAAAAGAGTTTTCCAAAGGCTCGAAGAACGTTAAAGTTGTAAATGAATTGAAACCCATCAAGGGAGAAAAAGTATTCATAAAGAATAAGATCAGCCCGTTCTATAAAACCGGTCTGGAAGGCTACCTCAAGAAGCACAAAATCGATGAAATCATAATAGCCGGCATAATGACAAACCTGTGCGTTAGAAGCCTGGCATCAGATGCTTATGACAGAGATTACAAGATAACAATAGCGAAGGACGCATGCGTATCCAACTCAGCAAGGACAGATAACTTTACGCTAAAAGACCTGAAGAACACAAGACCCGAAATCCAAATACTCAAAAGTAAAGAGATTATAGCGCTCTAGCTGGCCCATCATAACATATATATTATTGCAGCGTTAATCAGAAACCATGACAATTTTGTATTTCCTTGGTGACAGCATTACTTATGGCGCCTGGGACACAAAAGGTGGCTGGGTCGAGCGACTGCGTGACTACTATGACAAGAAGGCAGTAAACGACCGAGATTACTTTATGATGTTCTATAACCTTGGAGTGAGTGGCGATAATTCTGTAAGCTTACTTGAAAGACTCGAAAGAGAGGTAACGCCGAGATTGAAGCTCCTCGAAAAGGAGGAAAAGGTAATAGTTATAGAAATCGGAGGAAACGATGCAGTTTTCAGACCGAGCATGAACTCAAACTGGGTAAGCAAACAGGAATTTGAGCAGAACGTGAAGAAACTTGTAGAGGTATCAAAGTTATTGGCAGGCACTATTGCCTTGATTGGCATAGGAGTTATTGATGAAAATAACAAAATCTTCCTTGAATATGAACCAGACTTTGTTTTTTCTGAAGCTGCGTTTAGGGAATACGATGAAATACTGAAAAGAACGGCAAAGCAGCTTGGAATCCATTACATCAACATATCAAAGAAGCTCGCAAAACACAATCTGAAAGAGGTATTGGATGATGGCGTGCATTTTAACTCTAAAGGACACGCCATTGTCTTTAGAACTGTGAAAAGTTACATGGTTAGAAAAGGGATGATCAAGTACAAAGGATGACCTTTCTGGTTCTAGGTAGGATTGATTTAGAATGCTGCGCATGAGCTCTTCAGAAGGATCCAAAGGAAAAATAAAGGATAGCGCGGAGGACTTTCTTGTAGAAGAGATAACTAAGTCTGGAAAAGCGCTGAGCATAGGAGAGAAGGTCTCCTGCGAGCAGGTCGGGATGCAGAGCAGCGCATCGGGCAAGTTCACGGTATTTGTTATGCAGAAGCGTGACTGGAACACAATACAGGCATTGAAGATGCTTGCCAAGAAAGCCGGCAGGGGCATAAGATCCACCGCCTTTGCAGGTACAAAGGATAGAGCATCGATCTCTACTCAACTATGCAGCATCTTTGGAGCAAACGCCGAAAGAGTATCCACTCTTCACGTAAAGGACATAACGATAAACGGTGCGTGGCAGAGCGATACTGGAGTAGAGATAGGTGGTCTTCTTGGCAATAGATTCACTATAACGGTTAGGGAAACTGACGCGACAGTAGAAGGAATAAACAAAATAGCGAGTGAGCTGAATGGAATCTGCCCCAACTACTTCGGGGAACAGCGCTTCGGCTTCCGGTCGAACAATGTGAGCGTAGGCCTCTCGATAATAAAGGGCGAATTCGAGCAGGCTGCGATGGACTTCCTTACAAACACTTCCAATGAGAGGAACCTTGACTCGATAGAGGCAAGGGAGAAGCTCGGTAGGGAACGCGACTTCAAGGCCGCGCTCGAATACTTCCCGCGCCATCTGAAGTATGAGATGACGGTGATAGAATACCTTTCAAGGTATACGACTGATTACGCTAACGCGATGAGGAGGCTTCCTCGGCAGCTTACTCTCATGTTCGTTCACTCTGTTGAGAGCCAGATATTCAATAAGGAGGTGGAATCGCGAGTATCAGGAGCGCGCAATGAGCTGCAGGCTGATGACCTCTTCTGCGAAGCTGACAAGTTCGGCTTTCCAGACATGAAAAATGTGAAGAGCGCGAACGACACGAAGCCTGAAGGCAGATACTTTACCGTCGGCAACATAGTAGGCTACGAAAGCAAGCAGATAAACGATAATGAGAAGTCAATAATGGATGGGATGGGCATTACTCAGGAGATGTTCAAGATACAGAGCATGCCAGAGCTTAGCTGCAAGGGCAACTACCGTGCTCTTTTCACTCCATTCACCGACTTTTCGTGCGAAGCTAGCGAATCTACGGCAAAACTTTCATTCTCGCTGCCAGCTGGGGCATACGCCACAGTGCTCATGGACGAATTCATACAGAATCAGTAATGCTCATGCGAGCTTCGCTCCACACTTGCTGCAGAACTTTGAGCCGGCGGGGTTCTTGGCCCCGCATTTGCTGCAGAAAACGGATGTGGCGGATGCATCATCCGCAGCTTCGGGCAGCTCGGTGACGGCTACGATCATCTGATTGACGTAATCGGCGAGCAGCTTGGCATCTGTGTTATTGAGCCCGTCTATCTCTCCCTCCTCCTTACCTCCCTGCAACAGCCCTTGATCCTTGTCGTAGCCCTGCACCCTTATGAACACCGATGAGGAAATTATCCCCTTCTCAAACCTGACGCTGGTTATCTGCCTGTAGAGTATCACTTCGTAGTCCTTCCTGATTCCAAGCGTGGCCTTGTTCACTATAATGAGGCGCTTGTCGGTGGCGATCACCGAAGTAGGCACCGTGACAGACCCCCCGGGCCCCACTCTCCTCTGCCTTACAGTGAGCTGCACCTTCTCGTCAGGGAGCAGGACCCCCTTTACGGAGTTTACATCGTTCTGATCGATGGCCATCTCAGGATACTCTATCAAGGAAAGTATAAAAGCATTGATGCGGGGTCACGCAGGAGCAGGCACAGGAACTGCAACCCGCTCTGCAGACTCAGCAGGTGCATCAAGTCTCAGGAGCTTCTGCTTGGTGCGTAGCATCTCTTGAAGCGTGCTCTTGACCTCGAAGTAGGAGGGTGATCTCCTTAACGCCGCGCTGTCAACCCCGAGCAGCATTGGGCCTATCTGCAGCATCTCGGCCTTCCTGCCATGCCTCTCTGCAAAGCCAAAAACCGACTTCACAAGGTGCAATTGGTTGCCCGATTCGTCATATCTGCCGCCCCTGCATGCCTCTGCTATGTAGGAGGCATCGAACCCTTCAAACGCGACGTCGCAGTAGTGCGATACGGCTCCTTGCGGGACTTCGAAGCCGATCTGCCTGCACTTTACAAGAAAATCCGCTGCCGTAGACCCGGCATTGTACAACCATAGGGAAGCAACGCAGCTTCTGCTGAGCAAATCTGGCCCCTGTATTTGGACTCTTGTGGAGGATATGTTCTGGTCAAAAGCTTCGATTATGAGTGAGAGGTCTTTGCTGCTTCTTGTTTTCCTGAGATGCTCTAGTGCCATGCCGCTCGCCGCATCAAATTCGTACCAGAGGCGGGCATCAAAGATAAGCTGAACTGCGCTGTCGCTTCGGGCGTGGTCGCGCTGGGCGAATAGATTGGCCGCCATCTAACCCTCTACATCCAATTTTGATACAATGGTCAGATATTTATCC
>DAIDAD010000064.1 GCA_027310795.1 Candidatus Micrarchaeaceae archaeon
CCTAATGTTTTTGTAGATTTTGAAAAAAGCCGGAGCGCGATAAAGAAAAACACACACAAAAACGAAGTATGAAAGATAAGTTTTAATATGCCTGCAATATTATATATTTGGTTCTATGGATTTCAAGGAATACGTTGCACAGCATAAGGGCACTGTGTACTCAAAAATATGCGAATACGTGCAGATAAAGGAGCCCAAAGTCCATTACAGCATAATGCGCGACTACATAGACAGACAAGGCAGCTACAGGAGACCAGGGCTCATAATGCTTACAGGGCAGATGTTCGGCGCAAGCCTTGACAAGCTTCTTCTTCCAGCCGCAGCAATCCAACTGTCAGAGGACTGGATACTGATGCAGGATGACACCGAGGACGATTCTGAACTCAGAAGGGGAAAACCAGCAGCCCAGAAGCTATACGGCTGGGTCCATGCAATGAATGCGACCAACATAGGCCAGATGGCGATGTGGAGCATGCTTAAAGACTACATTATAAAATTCGGCGCTGAAAACGGAAACAGAATCTATGAAAAGTTTTATGACATACTTTCGTATACCATGGAAGGGCAGTACATAGAAAACAATTTCATACACGACATAAAAAAACTGGGAAATGTGTCAGAGGACTTTTACTTCAAAGTCGTAGACAGCAAGACCTGTTACTATACTGTGTACGGGCCCCTGCAGATAGGAGCCATTGTGGCAGAACAGCCGGACCAGACTCTTGAGATACTGAAGAGAATAGGTCAGGCAGGAGGCGTGGCATTCCAGATAACTGATGACATACTTGACATGACGGGCGATGAGAAGGTATTCGGTAAAAAGAACTTCGGCGATCTCTATGAAGGCAAGGTCACGCTAATCATACTGAATGCATACAAGCAGGCGACGCCTGCAGAAAAAGAAAAAATTGACGCAATATATGCTAAGAAGCGCAGCGACAAGACAGTGGACGAGATCAATTTCCTAAGGGAGATGATAAGCAAATATGGCGGATTGGAATATGCGAAGGAGCTTGCGCAGAAGTACGGCGACATGGCAAAAAGCGCTATAGAAGAAAACTGGAGCAAGCTCCCAAACAACGAATACACCTCAATACTTCTCTCCTCAATGAACGAGTTGTATTCAAGGAAAAAGTAAACGTAATGCAGGTCCTCGCTTAGGATTAAAAATGGTAAACAAGTATCAATGACGATACTCCCATCATGATTAACCCTACTAAAACCAGGATTATCCATTCTGGAATCTTCTCGATAAACGACTTAAGCCCCTTTATTGCAATCAATGGCACAAACAGCCCGATAAACATTCCTAATATAACACTGCCGTATGCACCGCCTGAAGCAACTGCTATCGACATAACTATGGCTCCTGCCTCTATCTCTTCCAATATCACCGCGCCATAAATCCCAAGCAACCCTGCTCCAGCCTTCTTATCTTCCTTATCATGCTCCTTATCCGCATTCCTTTCTGTAAATCCTTCGTAAAAGAAGTGCGCTCCAAGGGCGAATATCACTATCCCTGCCAAGAGCACTGCGGTATTTACTGGTATTATCGTGAAGAAGAAGTACAAACCTGCAAGTATCGGCAAAAGAGACAGAAGCCCTGCAAGAAGGACAAGCCAAGCCCTTCGCCATCCGTATGCTGCAGCGCCTGCCAATATGAACATTGCAATTTCGCTCCCTTCAAGCAGGCCTATGCCTGCGCCAGCCGCGATTACCTGATAAACAAGCATTCAAGACCTAGTTTTATTATTCGCCAGGGTAGGGATTCGAGCCCTAAATCCCCGAAGGGAACTGGTTTGCCTTTTTGCATCATCTTTAATCAGCTCTTGAGCAAAACTCAAGACCAGCGCATTACCGGATTCTGCCACCCTGGCACAACTTAACCTATGCAATGCACATTTTATAAGCTTTAGATTCTGGACTTTTTCTTCTCGACAAAATAGCTGCCTATAGCAAGACACTCCGCTCCTGTGTTCATCAATGTCCACAAAGCATCCTTGGGGTCCATTACAATCGGCATGCCGTGCTTGTTAAGGCTCGTGTTGACAAGAGCGCCGGTGCCTGATATCCTCTTCACTTTGGAAAGCAAGTCTCTGTATGCGGTGTTTTCATCAGAGAGCACCTGCGGCCTTGTTGTCCCGTCTATATGCGATGCAGCAACAAGCCTGTCAAGCTTTTCTTCTCTGACCCTGTAGCCCACAGTCATGAATTTGTTGGATCTGGGATAAGGTTCCAGGAGCCTTTTTGCATCTGCTTCCAATATGCTGCTTGCAAAAGGCTGGAAATACGGCCTCTTCTTTATTATAAAATTTATCCTATCTCTGTTCTTAGGATCATTTGGCATTGCAAGCACGCTCCTGTTTCCAAGGGCACGCGGCCCGTATTCCATACGGCCCTGGAACCATAAAACAATCCTGTTATCGCGCGCAAGCATGTCTGCAGCATAAGAGGGCATGTTGCTAACCTCTTCATAAGACACGTCTTTGGAATGCTTCCCATGCTTCAGCTCCTCGAGTATCTGATTGTCGTTGTATGAAGGGCCGAAATATACATCGTCTATCGCTTTCTTCCCAAAAGCCCCGTTCTTCATGTAATCCACGTAATACGCTGCGCCCAGAGACAGGCCGCCGTCGCCCATGTGTGGAAATACAAAGAAATTCTTCACTTCCTTTGACTCGTTTATCAGCATGTTCACTATTATGTTTGAGAAAAGCCCGCCGCCAACTGCAACATTCCTTATGCCTGTCTCTTTGATGTAATGCTCCAGCAGTTTCATAACCTGCTCTTCCACATGCTTCTGAACTGCATAGGCAAAGGCCTCCCTGCCGTATTTCCACAAAAGTTTTTTCTTCATATATTCTGCAACCGCATACTCATAACGCAGGCCTGAATTTCCTACTAACCCCCCGCTCTTTGCATCGTACTTTGAGAACTGCGAGAGCTCCTTTATCTCCGCAGGATAGGAATATGCAGCAAGGCTCATCAGTTTGCCCTCGTCTTCGCTGTAGCGCATGTCACATGCTATCGTGGCAGCACCGTAAAGTATCCCGAGGCTTGCATTTGCGCTGAATGAGCCTATCCTTTTCAAGTTTCCATTATCCCCCACGGACACGGACCCGCAGAGGCCGTCCCCAGCTCCATCAAGTGTAATCACAAGCGCTTCTTTGAATCCAGAAGCATAATATGCGCATGCAGCATGCGCTATGTGGTGCTCAACAAAAATTATCTTTGAATCTATGCCATTCTTTTTCAATTTTCTTGAAAGTATGTTGCCCCCTATGCTCTCGCCAGCAGCCTTCCAAAGCGCCCTTGGCTTCTGATCCTGTACAATCCTGAAAACGGCGTTCCTGAAGCTTACTGACAAAGCAGACGGTGCACCAATTTCCTTCCTCCATAGGCGTCTTCTTTTTACCTCAAGCCCTGGGAATACCCTGGCAAACAGCGCGCTGCCGCCTATCCACGGCACTGCCACTGCATCTACATCATCAAATTGTTTTAAGTAGCCTATGGAATTTACAGGGAATCCGACATCATTTTTCTTTTTTGTGAACCGTTCTTCATTTACAGCGCTTATGACCCTCCCATCGCCTACCAAAGATGCCCCGCAATCATGAGCGTCATGTACTCCTAGCAC
>DAIDAD010000065.1 GCA_027310795.1 Candidatus Micrarchaeaceae archaeon
TAACAGAAGTGAATATAAACAGGGTAGAGGCAAAGCGCGAGCACAGGGATATGATAGCGAACATGAAGTTCAATATCAACTTCGATGACGTGAAAGTGGACAAGGAAAACGTCAACGTTGCATTCACGTTCACGACGGACTACGAAGGCCAGGAATCATCAAAGCCTGTAGGCAGGCTCGAGATAAAGGGCAACATCGTGTCCAAGGAGAACAAGAAAGAGGCAGATGACATAATGAGCATGTGGAAGGAGAAGAAGACTCTGCCGATAAACTTCGCTGAAGATGTAATAAACATGCTTAATTTTGAGTGCGGCTCAAGGGGCACGCTCGTCGCATACTCGATGGGCTTCGTCGCGCCGCTTCCGCTTTCAAGGGCAAGGCTTCAGGAAAAGTGAATTTTAAAGCCTGAAACCTTCAAACTGTATAAGCAACAGCAGTGAGGCACATGGAGCTAGAAGGGGTAATTATAGACATAGACCATGTCCCTCTCGCTGACAGGAGCATAATAAGGATAACCCTGAAGAGCAATTCCGGCGTATATTCTGTGCTTGACAAAGGATTCTATCCCTACTTCAGGCTTGTCCCTTACAACAAGAACATAGATCCAGCTTCAATATCCAAAATGTCATTCAGGGACATGCAGCAGAACCAGATGCCTGTGCACAAGGTGTCAAAAACACGCCACTCGCTCGCAGGAAAGGAGGTAGAGGTGCTGAAGATAGAAGCGAACTCCCCAAGGCACATACCTGAGATAAGCAGAATGCTTGCGGAATTCGGGGAGAGGTACGAATACGACATATTATTCTGGAAAAGGTATTTAATAGACAAACAGCTGAATCCGTTGCACGGGGTAAGTATTTCTGCTCACGATGATGATGGCATACTACTGCTTGACAGCATAAAAGGGCTTGAAGAGGAATATAAACTAAATAAGGACCTTCTCCAGCTATGCTTCGACATAGAGACTTACAATCCTGCAGTCGTCCCCAGGCCTGACAAGGACCCGTGCATAATGATAAGCTATTGGATAGATGGGGAATCAGGCGTACTTACTACGAAGAAGATAGACAGGAAGTTCGTGAAGACCTTCGCAACCGAAAAAGAGATGATAAGCGCATTCATGAATCTGATAAAAGAAAAGGACCCTGACATAATAGCGGGATACAACTCCTCGAATTTTGACGTTCCGTACCTCATGAAACGTGCCGAAAAGAACGGTATGAGCTTCAGGATAGGGAGGTACGATGAGGACATAAGACAGGAGCACCACGGACTTGTGGAAGCGATTCGCATACCAGGCAGGATAAACCTTGACATATACAACGTGGCAAGGTTCGTTTCCATAGTCGGTGCATCTGAAAAACTGATAAAGATAAACAGGTTCACGCTTTCAGAGGTGTACCGGGCTATAACGGGAGACACTAAGATAACTGTCGACAAGAACAATATCTGGCAGATATGGGATGGCACCGATTCTGACAGGGAGGAGCTCGCGGACTACTCGCTCAGCGATTCCGTGACGCTGAATAAGCTGTACGAGTTCTTCATAGCCCTTGAGACAGAGACTTCAAAGGTTTCAATGCTGACACTTGCTGAGAACGCCGTCTCCACTACAGGACAGCTCGTCGAAGTCCTACTGATGCGATACGCTTCTGATAACGAAGAGCTGGTGCCGAACAAGCCAGAGCAGCAGGAGATAAACAGGAGGATGTCGAATCCTATAGAAGGCGCATATGTAAAGACTCCGGAAGCAGGCATATACGACAACATAGTCGTCCTTGACTTCAGATCCTTGTACCCATCGATAATAATAGCGCACAACATAGACCCTGCGGCAATAGCAGGACCTGATGAAAGCGTCTACAACGAGGCACCTAATGGGATAAGGTTCAGGACCAAGCCGATAGGGATAGTGCCAAAGGCTCTCAAGAAATTGATAAACGACAGGAAAGAGATCAAAAAAGCGTATAAAAAGGATCCTGACAGCAAGACGCTGGCTGCAAGGTCAAGCGCGCTGAAGATACTCGCCAATTCTTTCTACGGCTATTTAGGGTATGCAAGATCGAGATGGTACTCAAGGGACTGCGCTGCAAGCGTCACAGCTTTTGGAAGGTCTTACATAACAATGACGATAGATGACGCCGAGAAGGCAGGCTTCCATGTGCTCTACAGCGACACCGACAGCATCTTCATACAGATGCAGAAGAAATCGAAAGACGACGCGATATCTTTCCTGAATTCGATAAATGCAAAACTGCCAGGGCTAATGGAGCTCGAACTTGAGGATTTCTATCTAAGAGGAGTGTTCGTCGGAAAAAGGGGCGCAGATGCAGGTGCGAAGAAGAAATACGCGCTGTTGTCTGAAGCAGGCAGGGTGAAGATACGCGGCTTCGAGCTGGTCCGAAGGGACTGGTCCAACATAGCAAGGACCGCGCAGAAGGACGTTCTCGAAGCGATACTGAAGGAAGGGAGCAAGGAGAAGGCGATGCAGATAGTCAAGAACGTGCTAGACAGGCTGAGGGACGGAAAGGTAGAGCTCAAGGACCTTATAATATACACCCAGCTGCGTAAGGACATAGACAAATACGATGCAAAGTCTCCTGAACTGGCAGCTGCGAAGAAAGCGATAGAAAAAGGCGCAAAGAGGAAGGACGAAGTTCAGGGAGCGACCATAGGCTATATAATAACAAGAAACGGAAATACAATATCAGAAAAGGCGGAGCTGGACGAGCTTGCAGATTCATACGACCCTGATTACTACATAAACCACCAGGTCATACCTGCAACGCTTAAGATCCTCAAGGAGCTCGGCTTCACAGAAGAAGAGCTCAAGGGAGGCGGGGTCCAGAAGAGATTATAGATGATTAAATGGAAAAAGAAGGCATCGACGATTTGAAGGCTGCGGGAAAGGCTTCTGCAGAAGCGCTTGAATATGCGAAAAGCGTGGTGAAGCCAGGCAAGTCCATAGCAGAAGCAGCTGAAGAGATTGAAGACTTCATAAAAACAAAGGGCTTCCAGCTCTCCTTCCCTGTCAACCTATCGATAAACGACCAGGCAGCGCACTTCACCCCAGAAATCGACGATAAGAAAGCCTTTTCTGACAAAGACCTGGTGAAGGTGGACCTGGGCGCAAGGAAAGAGCAGCACCTCACGGACTGCGCGATAACCATAGACCTATCTGGCAGGCATTCAAAGCTGGTAGATGCTGTCAACGAGGCGCTCGAAGCTGCCATATCAGTTGCAAGGGCAGGAACAAAGCTGAAGGACATAGGCAAAGAGATAAATGCAGTCGCTGAGAAGCACGGATTCAGGCCTATAAGAAACCTAGGCGGCCACGGGATAAGCGAAACGGAACTGCACGCGGACATATTCATACCTAACTTCGACAACGGCGACAACACTGAATTAGAGGAGGGTCAGACGATAGCGATAGAGCCATTCCTCACTGATGGAAAAGGCTATGTTGAAGACGGCGCATACACCGCGATATTCCAGAAGAACGTGGAAACCAACCCGAGGTCAAGCGAAGCAAGAGCCATAAATTCCTGCATAAGCCAGAACTTCATGACATACCCGTTTGCAACAAGATGGCTGGCAAGGGATTTAAA
>DAIDAD010000066.1 GCA_027310795.1 Candidatus Micrarchaeaceae archaeon
TTGCATAATAGTTAAATATTTTATTATTAATGTATACCCTTATAATTTGCTTTTGCTTATATGCAATAGTCGGTTATAGTGTTAGTGATATCATGTTGTGCACAAGATGCGGACGTAGCATATACAAGTACAGGACCTGCAATTACTGCAAGCGCAAGATATGCGAGAACTGCGTGAAGAGCTCGAGGAAGATTGCAAAGACGATAAAGCTCGTCATATGCAAAGACTGCTGGTCGAAGATGCCTTTGAGGAAGCAGTTCAAGACCGCGAAGAAAGAATCATGATTTCAGCACTGCAATCCTCAGCCTTATCCCGTCTATGTCGAATTCCTTCACTGCTATTCTGTTCAGCAGCTCCTGCTCCGGCAGATTTGCATGTTTCTTTACGCTTTCGAAGTCTGCGCCCTGGCTTTTGATGCTCTTTGCAGATATCGCATGCAGCACCGATTTCTCATTCTTTGAAACCGCTTCTGACAATTCCTTTTCCGTTTCATAGAACACCTGCACCTTGTCCGTCTTCTTTAAGCCGAGGTCCTTTCTCAGCATCTGCACCCTCCTTTCGAACTCCCTTACAAGCGCCTCGCTCTTCAATTCTTCGCTTATCTTAGGGTCTATGTAAGCTAATCCGTACTTGAACTGTATCGCGTTCTCGCGCTCCGTCTTGTCTATTATCACGAAATGCCCTGGCCCTATGTCGAATGTGCCATTTGAGGTGTGAAGTGCATACTTTCCATGCTTTGCAACGCTCTCTTCCATCTCCTTAGGCTCTGCTTTCTTTATCGCCTCTGCTACAGCGGCTGCATTCTGCTTGAAATCAGGGCCGAGCCTGCTGAATATCGGCCTTGCCTCTGAGCCTGAGCGCGCTATGCTCTTTACATTAACCTGCTTTGCATTTGCATACTCTTCGATTATGTAGCTGAACTTTGCAAGTATGGGGTTTGCTTCTTCGTTTGTAGTCTCTATAGTGGCGGAGCTTATCGGCCATCTCAATCTCACGCCTGACTTGTCCCTGCTGTTCAGCACAGCTGTGATTGCGCTCATTACAACGTCAAACTCTGCTTCCAGCGCCTTGTTTATGAGCTTCTTTGATGCCTTTGGCCAGCTGTTGAGGAATATCGATTCGCCCTTGTACATCTCCCTGTATATCTTTTCTGTAGAGAAAGGTATTATCGGGGAGAGCATGATCAGCAGGTTGTGGAATATGTAATTGACAGTGTTCATAACTTTCTTTGCACGCGCCTTGTTGCCCATGATCTTCTTCTTTGCGGTCTTTAGGTAAAACCTGCTGAAATCTTCAACTGTGAAGCGCACAAGCGCTTCTGCAGCCTTGTAAGGCGTGTAATCCTCAAAGCCCTCTGTGCACTGCCCTATCAGGCTATTGAATCTTGAGAGTATGAACTGCTCCTCTGATTCGAGTCCTTTCAGGGAAGGGGCCTTTACGCTTTCAGGATAATAGCCTATCGCCTGCCCGTAGTCCTCGAGCAGCTTCTTTATGTTGTAAAGGAGCAGCACGTTCTTGTCAGCATCTCTTATCTCGCTGTATGAGAGGTTCCTGTTGAGTATGGGCATATGGTTGATCGACCAGAGCCTGAACGCGTCTGCGCTAGATTCCTTCAGCATGTCCCTAAGCGGCTCGTAGTTGCCAAGGCTCTTTGACATCTTCTTCCCGTCAGAGCCTGCGAGTATGCCGTGCACCACGATGTTTTCTACAGGACTTATCCCATATGCCATCGTGCCGCACTTCATGAGCGCCTGGAACCAGCCGCGTATCTGCTCTATGTATTCAAGGACAAAGTCGACCTTCTTCAGCTCACGGAACTGCTCCTCTGAGATGCTCGCCCTGAAGGTTATCCCTGAATCGAACCATACGTCGAATACATCCTTTATCCTGCGCATTTCTGATCCGCATTCGCACCTTAATGCTATGCTGTCTATGTAGGGCCTGTGCAGGTCCTTCAATGCAGACACTGCGCTTTTGTCAATCGCTTTTTCAGACAATTCCTTCAATGAACCTATGACATTGTATTTTCCGCAGCTGCTGCACTCCCATACAGGCATGGGTATGCTCCAATACCGCTGCCTTGATATGCACCAGTCTGGCGAGTTCTCTAGTATGGTGCGCTGCCAGCCCTTCACCTCTTCCGGGTGCCATGATATTTTTTCATTAACCTTTGCAAGCTTCGACTTTATCCCCTGCACCTTGAGGAACCACTGGTCAGTCGCAGCGAATATCAGCTTTGAATGGCACCTCCAACAGTGTGGATAGCTGTGTGTGATCGTGCCTGTATGCAGCAGCGCCCCTGATTCCTGAAGGTCCTTCAGAACACTCTTGTTTGCATCTGCAGGCACCTTAAGACCTTTGTATTCGCCTGCTTCCTCATTGTAGGTTGCATCGGGATTCAGCGGCGATAGTATCGGTAATTTATATTTTAGCCCAAGGTGGTAGTCTTCTATTCCGTGCCCTGGCGCAACGTGCAGAAGGCCTGTTCCTTCTGCCATTGTCACGTATTCATCAGAAGCTATTATCTTGTGGTACTTCCTCAGTTCCTTTTGCTTCGGTATCTTTCCCTCAAGAGGGCTTTCATACGACGTGCCTACAAGCTCGCTTCCAAAGAATTCTGATTCTATGACTATGCTGCTTCCTGTAATTTCAGCAAAGGCGTCTGCCCTTTTCTTTGCGATTATAAGGCGTTTTCCCTCGGCCTTTGCGATTATGTATCTCTCTTCAGGGCTGACTGCTATTGCAACATTTGCAGGAAGAGTCCATGGGGTTGTTGTCCAGACTGTCAGATATATGTCTTTTCCCAAGCCAAGCTTTGAACCTTTTGTTTCTGAAACTTTGAATGCAACGAACAATGAAGGATCGTTGTCCTGCTCGTATTCTACTTCCATGCTGCCCTGCGACAGCGGTGTTTCGCAGTGGGGGCAGTATATCAAGGTCTTCTTTCCCTTGTAAAGGAAGTGCCTCTGGTCCATCAGCTTCAGCATGAGCCATGCCGTCTCTATGTATGCGCTCTTGTATGGTATGTAAGGCTCCTTAAAGTTGAGTGAAATGCCAAACCTTTCATAATCTGAATCCATCCTTCCTATGTACTTGTCAACGTAAACCCTGCACTCGCTGACGAACCTCTCTATGCCTATCTTTTCCTCTATCTCCTTCTTCGATTTTACGCCCAGGTCATGCTCTATCTTGTTCTCTATCGGAAGGCCGTGGACGTCATATCCTGGCTTGTCTATGACATTGAAACCTCTGTACCTTTTGTACCTGACTATCGAGTCCTTCATGCCCTTTGTCCAGATGTGGCCTGGATGCAGGTCGCCGGTCACATATGGAGGCCCGTCAAGGAAGTAGAAGGTCTTTCCGCTGAGGTTTTTCTGCTTCACTGCGCCTGCTATGCCCTTTTCCTTCCAGTACGCTATTACCTCTTCCTCATTTTGGATGATGTTTACCATAAAAGACCTCCTCGAAGCAAAGATTCAATTGAATGGATTAGAAATCCGTTATCTTAATATAGG
>DAIDAD010000067.1 GCA_027310795.1 Candidatus Micrarchaeaceae archaeon
CAAAAGCAGGGTACAGCAATGTAACGGTCCATGCGACTTATTACAATTCAACAAACTACAGCAACATCACATACAGCAGGGTCTGGCTCGTCGATTACACCGCAAAGAACATAGGCTACTCAATACAGGTGCTGCTGTCACAGGTCGGCGGCGATCCGATAATGATAAAGAACGTAAGCGGCTGAGCTGCAGCCGCTACAGCTCCTTTTCCATCGTTACAAGGCCTTTTTCTTCCTTCATCTTGATGAATCCGTTCCTTTCGAAGAACGACACCGCCCTCGCATTTTCCGTTTTTACCTCTGCGATGAGCTCCTTTATCGAGAGTTTCCTTGCCATCTGCTCTGCAGCGTTAAGCATGGAGCCGCTGAGGCCTGTGCCCCTTGCCTCAGGCAGCGTTATTATTCCGACTACAGCACGCCTGCCATCTATCCTTGTAATCTCGCATTCGCCCAGCAACTTCTTCTCCTTCGATTCTGCGACTATGTCTATGACGTTGCCTGCCTCGGACTCGATGAGCTTTGCCTTGAAAAGATCCATGAGCGTATTCTCCGTGGGCGCGCGGTCATACCACATCGACGAAGGGATTTCAGAATAGACCTCCGTCACAAGGGATATGTAGCCAGATGAGTCGGAATAGGAGAGTCTCCTGATGTTTGCTTCTGTCTTCCTTTTCACCGCGCTCAAAAAATCACATGTTTTATATATGTTTTATGCCAGTAAGGTATAAGAATTAGAATTCAGCAAACTGCAACATACATCATACATAGGTTACGTTTTGCTTTGTGGTGCTTTAATGGTCATGACAAAGACGGCTGCGAAGAAACTTCTGAAGGAATCAGGCGCAAAGAGGGTGAGCGATTCAGCCGCGCTCGAACTTTCGAAGATGGTCAACAAGTTCAGCTACGGGCTGGCGGCGAAGGCTGTGAAGCTTGCAGCGCATGCGAAGCGCGAGACAGTGAAGAAGGAAGACGTAGAACTTGCGAAATGATCATACTTGAATCATAATGGATTCAGGAAAGCGCCAATCCTCCTATAAGTTTGAGTATTACCAAGGTTCCGACAGCAGGCAGCCCGAATATCGCTATTGCTATTATTATAGGCAATGTAAATGGTATGCTTATTGCGAAGAAATAATTCAGAAGGAAGAGCGCGACAAAACCCAATATGCTGTTTGCTATTGCACCGAATATGTACTTCAGCGCGAATCTGCCAACTTTGAAAAGGATGTAAAGCAGGACCAGTATTATGATTATGGGCAGAGCTATGCCTATAATACCTGTAAGAGTAAGCGCAGGTGAGGACATGCCACCAGATTTATATACCTGTGAAGCATTAAAATGTTAGTGGTGTGCGGGTGGCTGACGGTCCATTGTGACTGAGGAAGCTCCCTCCATGCAGAGTATGTGTGGCCCAAGGCCTTATTCGGAACAGAAACGATACCGCTGCTGCGTATAAAGCGATGACAAGACGAGCGCGCAGGTGCGGGTGAAACGCGCCGATGCGCATACAATGAGCATGCAAGGCAAAACGCCGCTTAGTCGAATGCCACCTAAAACAGAAGAGGGGCTACGGCACACCACTACCAATAACTATGCAGCACGCGGTAAGATATTTTAAGAATAGCCTGCAATTAATATTGATTGCTTGGAAGATGAAGAAGTAATAGCTAGGATGCTTTCAGGGATGATGAAAAGACCTTGGGAATGGAAGCAGCTGCTGCCTACCTTCCTCGAGAAGCTTGCTGGGCTCAATGAAGAGGAGAGGGAAGGCGTGCTTAAAGGCCTTATAACAACTGCTCTTCGCGAACTTTCTGATGAAGAGTACATGGAATTTGTGGAGAAGGTGGCCGTAAGCCTTGCATCCCTGCCTGAATGGGTCAGATACACGATACTTACAAGCAGCATAGTAAACCCAAAGGGGCTCTCTCCAGAAGATTCTAAAAAGGCGATAGATGCGCTGGCAGGCATGATTAGGAAAAGCATAGTAGAAAACAGCAGCAATAGGGATCTCATAATAAGGACGATACTTGAATCTGCGCTTATGATGGATTACGATGATGCAGCAGAGGTCGTTTCCGGAATCGTGAACAGCTCGATGAGACTGGGCGCCATAGATTATATGAAGTACACTGCGGCATGGCTAAATGTCCTTGGAGACATGGATGATGAATCAATAAGGCGCGTGCTTGGGCTGCGCAATTCGGCGCTGAAGGGGTTCCAGCAGAAAGTGATTGATGACAAAAAAGTATTGGTAATGGCAGCAATGCTCCTCATCAGTTCACGGAAAAGGAAGCTCATTGCAAAGATAATTGAATCAATAGAATAGCTATCTCTTCCTGCACAGCAGCGTCAGTTCCTGCCTGTTGCTTGGCAGCACTGCAATCCTTTCTATCGAAAATATGCCCTTGATTTCCTTCCTCACAGAAGCTTCGTGCTTCTTCACGTTCCTTGTTATAGACTTCATGGTCATTATGCAGATTCCTCTGCTTTTGAGCAAGGAAGAGAACATGACGATTGCTTTTGCAGAGTCTGCAGGGCTGACGTTCATGTCATTGACGAGAAGGTCTGCCTTCATTCCTTTCAGCTTTGGAAAAGCAGCCGCAAAGCCCATCCTGTAGTGCATTATTGCGCCTTTGGCTGGCTTCTTGCTTTTGCCATCGCTTGCCAGTTTTATCCCAGCATTTACAATCTTCCCGGAATCCATCGCCGCATTGTCTACTGCTATCACTGAAAAGCCTTTCTTTGCAAGGAATCCGGACCAGCCGCCTGGTGCTGCTCCTAGATCTATCGCCGTGCCTTTTGCCTTTATTCCAAATCTGTCGAATGCCTCTGCTATTTTCATCTCAGACCTGCTTATCATATTCCTTGAAAGATTATAGTGCCTTATCGGGTTCAGCGTCTTCCTTGCGTTTGCAGAATAATTGCAGGAGCCGGAGTAGCACTTCCAGTTGAAGAGCACTGTGCATATCAGCGTTGTAGGGTTTTTTAGGTCGATAGCGAAGCCCTCTTTTTCCAGCCTGTTGCCAAGCAGCACTTCCAAGGACTTTGCAGAGTATTCAGACTTGCTGTTGATGTCGTATGCTTCTATTATCATGCTCCCTTTCGCATGCTCCGCCTCTTTTTTTACCTGCGCATATATGGAATCGATATACTTGTTTTTGTCTATAGCAGAGCTTCTGTTTATTGCAAACGCACCGTAGATGAATATATTGCCTTTGGAGTTCAGCTTCTTCAGGAGACCAGCTTCCGCATCTATTATCACGTTGTCCCACAGGCTTTCTATGATTCGGAAGCTGCAGATTCCCTTCAATTCATTGTATGCGCTCTTCCAGAACTTCCTCGGCATGTGCAGAAAGTACAGCATAGAACCTATAGAAACTACACGAAACCTTTTATATTTAACCTGTTTTAGCAT
>DAIDAD010000068.1:0-3084 GCA_027310795.1 Candidatus Micrarchaeaceae archaeon
ATCTCTGATTGAATGGGTTTACTGACAGTCATTCTTTCCATTCTTGCATCCCTTGCGCTGCTGATGCTGTTGGCGATAGATTCTGCAAGGCTGTTACGCAGGAAAGAGCATAATCCCAATGGCAGGTATGCGCCCAAGGCGCTTGTCATAGTTCCGTGCAAAGGCAAGGACATCGGACTTTACGATAATCTGCAATCGCTGAAAAGGCAGAGGTATAAAAATTATGAAGTGGTAGCAGTCGTAGACTCGGAAAGGGACGATGCTATTGAGTCGATAAGGGCCGCAGGAGTGAAGTACATCATAACAGATGTAAAAAGCGCACGGGCTAGCGGAAAGGTAATGGCAATAGCTACTGCGCTGCAAAGGTTCAGGAATTACGACGCATATGTCATAGCAGATTCTGACATAAGGGCCAAGAGCTCATGGCTCCAAGAGCTTGTTTCTCCGTTGCAGGAGAGAAGCATCGGCATATCAACAACATTCCCTTACTTCATGCCAGTGTCAGGGTTCTGGCCAAGAGTCAAGATGGTTTGGGGCTTCGTCGGGCAGAATCTCCTGGAAAACAAAAACACAAGGTTCGCATGGGGCGGTTCCATGGCTTTCAGAAGAGATTTGATCGGCAGGAAAGACCTTGAATTCTTCAAGAATTCAAAGTACTCGGTCTCAGACGACATATGCGTAACTATGATTGCAAGGAGGAAGAAGCTCGGCATAGCGTATTCTGCAGCCGCGCAGCCGCTGGTATTGACCAATGACAACTTCTCGCAGTTCATAGAGTGGTCGAACAGGCAGACCTCGCTCACTCTTCTAGGTTACAGAAGTAATTTCAGAAGGGGCATGTTCTTCTATGGTTCTGAGATATTCGTGTTTCTTTCAGGGATATATCTGTCGCTGGCAGTCTCTCCTCTATTTCTGCTGCTCTTCCTGCACCTGCTGGTAAGCTGGAAGAGAGGCTATTCAAGGGCAAAGCGCCTGGATCCTGCAATAGTCCCGATAGTCGTCATAATACCTTTCATATACTTCTGTAATCTGATTGTGGCAAGGTTTGCAAAGAAGATAACTTGGCGCGGAGCGGAATACAGGCTCTATCCATGAGCCGTTTCATTTCTTACAACGCTGCTTATGAAGTGCTCGCCTGCGCGATATGAACTCCTTACAAAAGGACCAGATGCGACGTACCTGAAACCCAGGCGCATGCCCTCCTTTCTGTAATCTTCAAAGACCTCTGGCCTTATGTACTCGGAAACACTGACATGGTGCCCTGCAGGCTTCAGGTACTGCCCTATCGCAAGAAAATCCACGCCTGCAGCTTTGAGGTCGTTCATGCTCTTCAGCACTTCATCATGGCTCTCACCCATGCCGAGCATGAGCGCAGACTTCGTATAGATGCGTTTGTCCATAGACTTCACATTCCTCAGCAGCGAGAGTGTCTGCCTATAGTCTGCACGCCTGTCCCTTATGGAATCGCTGAGCCGCTCTACAGTCTCTATGTTGTTGCCTATAACATCAGGCCTTGCGTCCACCACGTTCTTCAGCAGTTCCTCCCTTCCCTGAAAGTCGGGGATGAGCACTTCCACTATCGTATCAGGGCATGCGCCCTTTATCGCCCTTATGCATTCCGCGAAATGCAAAGAGCCCTGGTCTGCAAGGTCGTCCCTTGCGACAGAAGTAATGACCACATAGCTCAGCCCCCATTCCTTGATGAGCGCGGCGAGCTTTGCAGGTTCCTGCTTGTCGATTGCGCTGCCCCTTGCGCTTTTGCCGACTGCGCAGAAGGTGCAGCCCCTTGTGCAAAGGTCCCCGAGTATCATGAACGTTGCAGTTCCGCCGCTCCAGCATTCGGTTATGTTCGGGCACTTAGCCTCTACGCACACAGTATGCAGCCCAAGGCCGTTCACTCTTCCTTTTATGTATGCATATTTTTCAGTCGAAGCAGGCCTTATCGAAAGCCATTCCGGAAGCATGTTCTCAGAATAAGTTCACAGCCAAGAATAAAAACATGCTATGTAAATAATCAGCTCCATCCTACAAGCATAGTGCCTATCGCTATAACTACAACACCGGTCCATCTCGCCCAGCCAACAGGTTCTGCCAGCACAAGATATGCAAGGACCTCTGCCACGATGTAGCTCAAGCCCCCGAAACCGTACGCCCAGCTAAGCTGCACCCGTGCAAGCGTGTAGAAGTAGACCGCAGTCGATATTACATAAACGAGTATGCCTATAGCTATCGCAATCGCAGCTATGTATGCAGACTGCTGCAGCAGGCCGGCCTTGAACAGCAGCTGCCCGACTCCGCCGAGGGAAGTGCTGACCACGAGTAAGAGAACATAGAAAAGCTTGCCTTTGTCATTCTTTCTTTTCATCAACACAACTCATCAGGTCAGGGCTATGATTATTATCCCCAGGATTATCAGCGCGAATCCTGCAATCCTCTTGACGCCTACGCGCTCCCTGAATTTAAACAGCGATATCAGTGCGACGAAGATGAAGGTTATGGAGAACACGGGGTACACGAAAGAGAGCTGTCCCGACTTCAGGGCGTAAAGGTAGAAGGCAAGCCCTATGAAATAGGCGATTATGCCGATTATTATACCCCTGTTCCTGAACAGTGAAAGCATGTCCCTGATCCTGAACCTGAACTGGGGCATCGCCTTCTTGAAGAAGTACTGCGCCAGCGCTGCGAAGAACGCGGCAACAAAAGTAATCGCTATCAAAATGGCTGTATCCATGCAAGCACTACAATCCATTAGCTCTACAGGCATAAATTATTTAACCTTTAAGAATAAATCCAAATGGTAATAAATGAAGGCTTACATAGAGGACGAGAGGCTGCTGCTTGCCGTGTCTGTCATAGTAACAGCACTAAGCATAATCGTGATACTTTCATCGCCCTTCGTATACAACCTCCCTACGGTGTTCTACACATGCATCGCGCTTACAATAGTCGCAGGCTTATATCTTTCGAAGGGCATATCACATGCGGAAGAGAAGAAAAAGCCAAAGGCAGGGCGGAGCCGCAGGCAGAGGAAATGATGGCTCTGCAGCAGGAACCTCGGATAAAAAGAAGTGAATGATATAAACC
>DAIDAD010000068.1:3094-3406 GCA_027310795.1 Candidatus Micrarchaeaceae archaeon
CCGCATAGTATACTCTTTGTCAGACGACGCAAGGCCGAAGATGTACCTGTCAAACGGGGTGAGGTACTACGAAATAGCAAAGGGCAAGGACACGCTGTTCGTTGTCGCGGCAGCGGGCCATCTCTTCACCATAAGGCAGAAGTCAGATTCGGACATACCTGTTTTCGACGTGGAATGGGTCGAGTCTTACAAGGTGAACAAGGGCGCGTACTTCACCAAGAAGTACATAGACACCATCTATTCGGTCGGGAGGAGGTGCAGCGTATACATAAACGCATGCGACTACGACATAGAGGGCACGGTGATAGGCAG
>DAIDAD010000069.1 GCA_027310795.1 Candidatus Micrarchaeaceae archaeon
GCACAGCATCAGTGGTATTTATGAATAAATCAAGGAAAAAGGGGCGCATTTCAAACCATAAGCAGAAGCAGCGCTCGAAGCCGAGGAGGTCAAAGCCTAGCAGGGCAAAAGGCCATGCGCACTCAAGCAGGGCAAAGCTCAAGGCCCAGGTAAGCCTTGAGGTGCCACATTACCCGCAGACCGAGGAATTCACAAGCTCAGCAGCATGCGCGATGATGGTTCTCAAGTACATGAACCGCAATTTCAAGCTCTCTAAGGAACAGGAATACAGCATATGGCAGGAAGCTGTCAACGGCTCCGTCTGGCACGGCTCGAAATACGGGATAGCGTACGCGCTTGCGAAGCGCGGTGCGAAGGTCAAGATAATCAGCAATACGAAAGACGAAGGCTACGACAGGAAGATGGCAGTATACGAGAATGTCAATCTGGATACGCTAACAGCATCATTCAACGAGATAAAAGGCAAGGCGCTTTCCATGAATGTCGAAGAGGAGCATTCAAATGCCATATCTATAAATTCAATAAAGAAGGCACTGTCAAACAATCAGCTCCCCATAGTGCTAATAGACGCGAACTCGATAAACCCGTATCTCGAATCATCGCCGCACTGGGTCGTTGTTACAGGGTATGACAAAGACGCTTTTTACATAAATGACCCTTATTCAGACAGCACGATGACTCTTGACGCTGATGCGTTCAAGGCTGCGCTCGGTTATGACAACGCCGAAAAGAACTACCACATAATAGCTGCGAGCCAGAAAAGGAAGAAGTAATCACACTATCATGTCGGAAAGGAACCCGCGCGCAGAGAACAGCCTTCTCATTCCGCCTCTCTTAAAAGGCCGTGCGTTCCTTTTGGTCTTTGTCCTCTCTGCCTTCTTCACGCCGTTGTAGCACTCCACGCAGAGCAGCCTCTTCTGCACTATCCCGCTCCTCACGTAGAAGTCCCTGTTCTGTATGTACGCTGAAGGCAGAACGCGGATTTCGTCCTTTTCGAAGTCCTTCCTGCAGTTCATGCAGCTGTTCTTCAGGAATTGGAGCAATGCGTCCTCTTCCTCTTCCCCCCGTTTCTCAAGGCTTATTGTTGTGTCCATCCCATCTCCCCAACCATATGTTGAATTGGCTCATATTTAATATTTTCGCAAAGGCAGGGCATCTGCGGAAACCGTAATGGAAAGGAAAATACGACGACATTAATTCCGCAGGTCAGCATGCGCCTGCCTTTTCCGAGTGAGAGGCAGGTTTAAAAACCTTGCCTGCTGCTGCAGCCTGAAAACGACAACTAAGTCTTGATTGCGGCTATGACATCATCATAACCAGCATCGGTCTTCAGAGAATCCTTCCAGTACTGCGTTGCCGTTGCCATTTTGCCTGTTTCCTGGATCCTTAAAATAACTTTTTTATGCGACACGGAGCCCATTGACAGAGCCTTTGTGAGCTTTGGCACGGAATACAGGAAAGGCACATCAATCTCTTCCGACACACGCCTGACATACTCTGAAGCTTCGGGGTCATTGATGCCTTCTGCACTCTTGATTACTTTTGCAATGGCTGTTCTGTTTGACAGCAGTCCCATCCACATCTGCCCTGAAAGCAGCATCTTGCCGCCGCACCTGGCGCACTTGCTGCCCACCGGCGCTATCCCATTGCCGTATTCAAAGGACCTGCACGACTGGCACTGGCCTGCAAAACCCGAGGACCTTGCAGAGCGCACTGCAGGCACTGCCCCGTGGACAAGCCTTAGGAAGACGCGCACGTAATGCATGTCGGAGATGCACATCACAGGCTCTATGCCGAAATTGAATTGCGATGCATTCCTCGTTATGTATGCAAGGAGTATCCTCGTGCCGGCTTCCTTGCACAATTCCGTGTGCAGCGGCTCAGCGCCGTAGATCTTAATGCATGCGTTCCTGTGCGCCCCGAAAAGGACGGCAGTGTCAGTGGCTGTCACCATCAGCATTGTGCCGTTCTTTGCGAGCTTCAAGGAGTCGTATATCATCGGAGCAGGGCTTCCAAACGGGTCTATGTCGATGAAATCAAAGCGCCCTTCGTATGTGTTCGCGAACTCCTGCATGCTCACGTTCCTCACGTCCGCGTCTATTCTGTTTGATTTTACGTTCGCAGATGCGCATGAATATGCGCCCTTATTCATGTCTATGAGGACAGGGTTGCGTATTCCGGATTCAAGCGAATATCTTATCCCCCTTATCCCTGTTGCTGTAGTGGAATCAAGAAGAGTCGACCCTTTGCCTGCGAATGATTTTACAAAAGCAGCGGAAATCGACCTGAGGCAGCGCATCTTTTCGTTGAAGAAAACGCCGCTGCCGATTTCTACCTCTGCTGATAACTCAGACATTTTCATCATAAGCGCCCTTCATCTTAAGAACAGCGTCGATAAGCCCGTGCGCGTATGCAATGCTTGAGAAAGAGGTGTAAAGATCATTTTTCCTGAGCCATGATTCCGAATCCTTTGCATACATGGCTGCAAGCTCGACGATTTTCTTTTCATCGCTGCCAAGTTGCAGCGCGCCTGCCTTCTTGATGCTCTCGGAGAATAGCCTGATGTCCTTCTGTATCCTCTTTTCAACTTCCAAAGGGCTGCCATCCATCAGCTCTCCATGTACGGCGCGAGATAATAGGTTATCTGCGCCTCTCCCACCTTGTAGCTCAGCTTCATCGGCTCGTTAGACTTCAGGCTTATGCTTATGTAGTTGCCTGCAGGGCATGATTTCACCATGTTCTCAAGGAACTCTAGGTTGAAAGTCGATTCCGCGCCCTTCTGCACCGACATCTTCTTTATTGCGCTGCCGTCGTTGACATGCACTTCGTTGAGCTCGCCCGAATCGCCCCTGCAGTCTATCGAGAACTGGTCCTTCGCTGCCTTCAGCGATATGTACTGCGAAATAAGGCCTGCGTCCTTGACAAGGTCCTTGAAGGTCTCCCCGTTTATCTCTATTTCTGCATCGAACTCGACATTCGGCTCTTTTTCAGCGCTCTTCCTTACGTCTATGAGCTGCGTCCTGAAGCGCCTCTTCGACTGGCCGGAGAATTCCATCGTCAGCTTGTTCTCATGGTCCTTCATGACAAGCGACTCTCCATCCCTTGCACGCGACATTATCTTGCTTATGTTGTCTATGTTCAGACCCAAGCCCGCATTCTTGTCTACATCGAACTTGGAGAATGCCTTGCTCGGCATCGAGAAGGAAATCATGCTTATGCTTGAGGGGTCCATCGCCTTGAGGGTCACGCCCTCCTTTGTAACGTTGAATACGCCCTCGTCGACGAGGTTCACGATGGTATCTATGCACTCCTTCCAAT
>DAIDAD010000006.1 GCA_027310795.1 Candidatus Micrarchaeaceae archaeon
GAACTTGTTATGCCTACTCCAAATTCTATAAGGCTTAGAGAAGCTCTTAAAGAATCGATAAGGTGTAATCCTGCTGATGCGCTTATGCTGTCTGGCGGAGTAGATTCTAGTACTTTGGCAGCTCTTGATCCTAAAGTAAAAGCGTATACCACTTCATTAAGAGAGGTAGGGGATGATATTGTATATGGAGAACGTGTTTATCAACATTTAAAAATATAAATTGTTTGTGTGGTCAGCATAGTAAGAACGTCAAAAAAAGACAAACTTTCAATAGAAAGTAGAGCTTTAACGATATCTAAGATGCTAGATAGATCTGATAGGTGGGAAGAATGTGTGCTAGAAGCAGTGGACCTTGAGCGTGAAGGAAACTCAAGGGATGCAGTTTCTTTGCTTAGGGCAGCTGAAAGGAAATTCCCTAATGACATACATTACCTGCACAAAAACCTTTTTGAGATGATGAGAAGGCAGAAAGGCATGAGCTAGATTTCTGCAGGGATGGGCCCGGAGAGATTTGAACTCTCGGCCTTTCGATTATCAGTCGAACGCTCCAACCAGGCTAAGCTACGGGCCCATGCGCCTTCGTTAATAGTTGATACCAATTCCTTTTAATCCTTTTTCAATTCCTGTGCAAGCGCTGCCAAGTCCTTTGCAAACGCGGCTGAGTTCTTAGGGAACCTCAGCACGGCAGACGGATGCAGAGTTATCATGTATTTTATGCCGTTCCTTTCTATGAATCTGCCGTGAACACTGTTTATTCCGCTGATTCCAAGGATGGTCTTTGCGGCTATCCTTCCGAGGATGAGTATGTACTTCGGCCTTATTATCGAAATCTGCTTCCTGAGGAATGTATTGCACAGGCTTATCTCATGGTTTGTCGGCTCCCTGTTCTTGAACGGGAAGAACTGCACAGTGCTTGTTATGTATATGCAATTCCTTTTCATCCCTGCATCCTTGAGGAATCTGTCGAGCAGCATGCCACTCCTTCCAACAAAAGGCCTGCGTGCAGTGTCTTCCATGGCGCCAGGGGCCTGCCCTATGAGCATGAGCCTTGCATTTAACGGACCCGCGCCTGGCACGAAGTTCCTGGACAGTTGCCATGTGCTTTCCTTTCTTGGCAGGTTTGCATACTCTGCATTCAACTCTGCAATTGCCTCTATTCTGTTTATGTAATCCGTTACTTCAGGCAGTATTTCCAGCAGGTCCTTGTATTTCAGGAGCTTCCCTGCATTTTTGATGTCGCACCAGACATAGCCCTTGTGCTCCTTTGATATTGTGACTTTGCCAGTCCTTGTTTTTGAGATGAAGAATTTCACCTTCTTTGCAACCCTTTCCTTTTTTCTTGTGAAAAAATAGCTGTTCGTCACCGAGAAATATGGCATCAATTCCGCGTCTATGCCTGTCTCTTCCTTTATCTCACGCACTGCCGCTTCTTCTGCGCTCTCCCCTTTTTCTATGTGGCCTTTCGGCAGGTCGTATGCGCTGCCTTTCCTTCTAAGGACAAGAAGGAGCATTCCAGAGCCGGTTTTCCTGTATATGAATGCACCTGCAGAATACTCATGGATCATCTGGACACCAGTGAGTTGAATATGCAGTACTTGTTGTTTATTTCTGAGAGCTCTGATGAGTTGTAAGTGGCGCCGTTGCCTATGTTGAGCATTAATGAATGCCAGTCCACTGCTGCACACGCCTTAGGCGTTATCGCTGAGAACAGCCCTTCTGGAATTATCGCATACTCCTCGACTATTGTGTAGTTGTACTGTCCTGCCTGGTAGATTGCGCTCCTCTTAAACAGCGAGAGGTACGTGTTGTTTGAATATGCCAAGGCGTACGATGTCACTGAACCGGATGCGTTCATGAACAGGTATGATTGTTCGATCTTCGATTTTTTCACAAGCCTGCTTATTGCGCTGTCTTCCGGCCTTGAAAGCGTTACAAGCATTGTGTTCATGCTTGTGGTGCTCTTGTTGTAGATGAGCAGCCCTGCAAGGGTGTTGTTGTCATATATGATTATCTCGCTCGTATAGTTCTTCATGTGTATTGCGCTGTTGAAGAAGCGCACGGTGTAATTTTGAGAGAAGTTGAAATTCTGGCTAAGGGAAAGGTTCATCGGAGAGATGTATGAATTGCCGTAGCTGAATATTAGGTAGTATATGACCGCGCATGCGATGAGAACTGCGGGCGCATATGCATATATGCTGCTTCTCTCTGATTTTGCAGGGTTGAATCCCGGCAGGCGAAGCCCGTATCTGGACGCTGCAAGAATCATGACTATTATCGATATATAGAACAGCAGTACGCCTGCGAACTCGTGTATCGAGAGAATAGTCTGCGATGGCCCGTATGTGAACCATGCTGCTGTTATCGCAGACATGCGTATTATGTTCAGCACAAGAAGCAGCAGTACGCCTGAGGTGAGCCATGTCGCCTTGCTGCTTGTTTTGCCGTCGTAGAAATACGCTATGGGAAGCAACAGGAAGAACAAACCGAATACCGCGCCTAGGCCTACGCACGATTGTCCTATTCCTATGCTCGCGTTGTTCAGGGTTATTGTTATCGGCGGTGAGAACTGCAGTGCAGGGATTATGAGCTTCTCTATCTCGAATACGAGTATACTGTTTACCTCTGTGAAGAACTGGTTCTGCACCAGCAATGGAAGCAGCACCAGCGGCGATGCGAATATTGAGTATATTATTATACCTTTGAAATTGCTTATCCTCTTTATCCCGAAGGCCATTATCACGAACGATGCTATGAAGAATGGCAGCATCAGAAGCCCGACGTCAAACGCGGAGAATTCAAAAGACAGTGCGACCTTTATGTAGAGCGTGAATATTGTTGCTGCGGCAAAAACGATCAGCCCGCAGATGATGTCTTTTGCAGATACCTGCGGCAGTATGGGCTCCCTAAGCTTGAGTATGAAGAATATAGGGAGCATCAGCAGCGGTATGATTATGTATGTTGAAGGATCGGTGTCGCTTATGCCCTGCGGCAGGTATGCCATTGCAGATGCAATTATTATGAGAAGCGCTACGACTATCGCAATAGTTGATCCAGTGCCGCTTCTCTTCATTGTTGCACCATTTGTCCTCAGCCGATATGGACTTCATCATATTTCAGCAGTTACTCTTGTCTTCATAGGACATTATTTAAATGTAGACAAGGATTATATAGTGTTCTAATGAATTTCTGTGGTTCTGCATGCGTGGGAAAAAGTTCAAGTATGTGAGCCATACCGCAGACATGGCTTTTGTTGCAAAAGGAGACAGCATAGAGGATTGCATAGAGAATGCGTGCGCAGCGCTTCTCAATTACATGCTCGACCTGGAACGGATAAAGAAGAACACTGCAGTGGTGAAAAGCATTCTCATAAGGGAGAGCGCAGGCAGTCCTGAATACCTCACCTGGTTCACATTGGAACACGTGCTTGAAGAGATAGACGAAAAGAACCTTAATGCATTTGAATTAAGAGTGGAGAGGTTTTTCGAAAAAGGCGATAAGCTGAACGTGTATGCAAGGCTGTATTACAAGGCATTCGATGGGGACTGCACCCTGATGAGGGTCAAGGCTGTGACACCTCATGGAATGAAGATGATGAAGAAAGGGGAGGAGTACAGCATAAAGGTAATAGCAGATGTCTAGGTGCACTTATGTCCAAAAGGATACACGATCTATTTACAAGGATATACATGCGCTACGACTTCATGAACCATCTTTTCAGCATGGACATGGACAAGCTCTGGCGCAGGCGCGCAGAGCTGATTGCGTTGTCCGACAGCAGATGCAGGAATATAATAGACATAGGCGCTGGCACGGGCGACCTTTCAATAGGCATAGCGCTGAGGGCGAGGCGCATGCAAAGGAAAGTGAATATAGAAGCTGTCGACATAAATGAGAGGATGATGACACTCGGAAGGAGGAAGGCCGGAGAGAAGGGGCTGAACAGCATAAGGTTTGCAAAAGGCGATGTGCTGAGGCTGAAGTACGGCAATAATGAATTTGACACTGCCGTTTCAGCTTTCGTGCTTAGGAACCTTGACGATTTCGGCAGGTTCGCAAAGGAGCTGCACCGCATCATTTCCCCTGGTGGAAGGATAGTGCTGCTGGACATGGCGTTGCCAGGCGGCGCTGCAAGGCATTTCTTCATCGCCTATTTCAAGGTTATGCAGGCGATAGGCAGGCTTGTAGACCCTGAAGCTTACGAATGGCTAACAGGAAGCGTTGCAAGATATGACAAGCATAAAGCCGCGTCAGTTCTCAGGAAGAGCGGCTTTGCCGATGTAAAGGTTGCGAATGTTTTTCCAGGAGTGGCTTTCATAATAACAGGCAGACGTCAGTAGCTGTACAGGAGCTGCGCGTACTCCGAAAACATCTGAGACGCCTTTTTGTTCTTGAGTGAAGACAGCCCTTCCTTTATGTATATCTGCATCATCTCCTCGGCTTCGCGCGCGGCCTCTGCTTTCGGCAGGCCCTTCGATTCTGCGATTGTTATCACCGCATTCGGCTTTTTCGCCTTTGCAGGGCTTGTCTTGTAGTCCGATATGTCGTCCTTTATCTGGAATGCTGTGCCGAAGTTTATCCCAAAATCATAGAACTGCGAAGCGCTGCTGGACTTCCTGTGTATGGCAACTGACGCGCACGATGCACCTATCAGAGACGCGCTCTTCAGCCTCGCTATTTCCAGATAGTCTATGATGTTCGGGGTTCTGCCTCTCTTCTGGAATGAATAGTCAAGAATCTCCCCTGCGCACATCTCAAGCGCCGCGTTTGCCATCGAATCCATAACCTGCTTTCCGTATGCAGATGAGAACTGTATAGCTTTTGATATCAGTGCATCGCCGCTGAGTATCGCCGCCTCTGTGCCGAACTTCGCATGCACCGATGGAACTCCCCTGCGCATCTTGTCGCCGTCGATTATGTCGTCATGTATGAGCGATGATGTGTGCAGCAGCTCTGCGGCTGTTGCAAGGTCCACATAATAATCAGGGTCTGCGCCCATCGCATATGCAGACAAAAGGACGAGCGTGGGCCTGAGATACTTGCCCTTCCTGCCAAGAAGATGCGATGAAGGATCGTACAGGTGCTTGTTCACAAAGTCTTTCTTGCCGAGTGCAAGCAACAGTCCGTGCACTGATGATACGCCCTTCGAAACGCTTTGTGGGACATGTATCATATTAATACCATCTAAATTTATGCTCGGAATATGGCTGCGGCACATTTTGTGCAACGTCATGTCGTTTGCTGTTATGTTGTGTATTACCAATATTCAACCTATCGGTTTATAATTGTGACACAGGCTCAGAGCCCTTTCAGCCCGATGATATCCCCAGCCATTGTGCCGGACGAATCGGCAAACCCGCTGCGCACTTCTATAGCATACATCACTGGTTTTTTTGGCCTGTAGCTGCCTGCGCTGAAAAAAGATTCCGCAGGCTCTGCTCTTTTTGTTATATCGACTATTCGGCTGTTCTTATCTAACCATAATATGTCTATGCTGAAGCGCATGTTCATCATCCAGAATGAGTACCGCTTCTCGGAGCTGAACACGAACAGCATCCCCTTGTTGTCGGAAAGCCGCCGCCTGTACATGAGTCCCTTTGCCCTTTTGTAGCTGTCGTCTGCAATTTCAAGAGTAATCTTTTGTTTTCCTATCCTTGTATTTATTGTTTTGTATTTTTTATCCGAGAATAGCCTTAGGATTCCGAGTAGTGCCCCTTCGCCCATAGTCAACCAACTACGGAGAGGCTCTGCTCCCTCATGAACTGCTGGAGGTAGAACCTGCTTCCCGAGCCCTTGCCCGTGAGCCCGCTGCCTTTCCAGCCTACGAAGGCGTGCAACCCTACTATCGCGCCTGTTGTTGCGCTCGTCTCCCTGTTCACATATAAGACACCTGCCTGTATCCTTTTTGCATACTCCCTGATGTCGCTGCGCTTTCCTGTGTATAATCCAGATGTCAGCCCGTATTCCGTGTCGTTCGCCTTTGCGATTGCCTCGTCAAGCTTCTTGTATGTGTCGATAAGAAGGAACGGAAGGAAGAGCTCCTTGTGGAAGAGCCTGTTCGAATGGTCCGCTTCTGCAAGCACCGGTTCTGCATATATGCCGTCAAGCTGCGTCCTCACCACGTTGCCCCCGTGGATTAGCCTGCCGGTCCTTTTTATCTCTTCCACGCTCTCGTTGTAGACCCTTAGCGCGGTGCCGCTTATCAATGGCCCTATGTAATTCTCTTTGTTGAGCGGGTTCCCTATCTTCAATGAACGTATGTGGTCGAGCAGCTTTGCTATCAGCTCTTCCTTCACGGATTCGTGGACATAGACTCTTGATGCTGCGCTGCATTTCTGCCCTGAATAGCCGTATGCGGCGCTGACTATCCCTGACGCTGCGGCATCAAGGTCCGCGCTCTTCGAGACTATGACCGCGTTCTTCCCGCCCATCTCTACTACAAATGCCTTCTGCATGCCCGAAGAGAAGGTCTTTGCGATCATCCCCAGGCCTGTCTTCCTTGAGCCTGTGAATGCTATCCCGCTGACTTCAGGGCTCATCGCAAGCTCATCTCCTATCTCAGAACCGGGCCCTGTCACGAAGTTGAACACGCCATGGGGAAGGCCTGCTTCTGCGAAGACTTTGTAGATTTCCAATCCTGTGAGCATGGTCATGTTGTCTGTCGAAGACGGCTTGAATACGATGGTGTTGCCCGTTATCATGGCACCTGCGGACATGCCCGTGGATATTGAAATGGGGAAATTGAACGGCGCTATCACGCCGAATACCCCGTAGGGCTTCAGCGATATGGTTACCTTCTCCGCCCTCCCTGGAGCGCCCTGGAACGCCGCCTTCACATGCGCCCTGCTCGATTCCTGCTTCGTCCTGCGCACATAGCCCTTGTTCTTCTCGAGGTCGTTCGCATAATAGTTCAGGAAGTCTATGGCCTCATCTACTTCGCCAATTGATTCGTACCTCGTCTTGCCGTTCTCTATGCTGAGTATGGCTCCGATCCTGAACTTGTTCTTCGAGAATATGCCTGCCGCTTTCCTGAATATCCTTGCCCTTTCCCTGTAATCAGTCTGCGACCATTCGCTGAACGCAGCTGCTGCGGCGCTTATGGCGTTCTTTGCGTCCGCCCTTGAAGCCTTCTGGAACTTGCCTATGAATTCCCTGTCTATGGGCGAGTACTCCGACACTTCCTCTGCCGCATATGCCGCTGCGCCGTTTATGAACAGAGAGTGCCGCTTGCCCAGGTCGTTCTTCCTTGCATGCTCCACTGCCTCGTCGAAGAGCTTGTCGAATTCCTGTTCCTTCTTGTCCTCGGAGAACCTCTTGTAGGTGGATTCGTTTATGAAAGCAGGCATAGAACCATAGGTGCTTTGCATAAAAAATATATAAAAGGATGAGCCGCATGCCATACAGTAAGATATTTATTTTATCGTTGCAATGTCTTTTCATGGCGACATCGGGAATGCTTCAGGAGGAGATAAGGAACGGCTCTGACATAGTTGGCCTCGTCTCAAAGGAACCGACGTGGAAGGAACTTCTGATAGAGCTTGTCGACAGGAACAAGCTCGACCCATGGAACATAGACATAATCGAGATAGTGGACAGCTACATGGAAGCGATAAGGAACATAAAAAGCATCGACCTCAAGGTCCCGGCGAACGTGGTGCTTGCAGCTTCCGTGCTTCTCAGGCTGAAGAGCAGCCTTCTTGTCATAGGGGCGCCCGAACCTGAACCAGAGGAGCCAGCATATGCAGGAATAGAGAGCATAGTCGTCGAGCCGCTGAGCTTCAGGAGCAGGCTTCCGCCGAAAAGAAGGGTCTCCCTAGATGAATTGATAAGCGCGCTTGATGAGGCGATGAGGATAAAGGAGCAGCGCACCGCAGTATTGGCTTTTCGCAGGCCGCCTTTGTCATTCGAGATAATCAGCCCGAACATAGAGGCGAATGCTACTTTCATATATGATTTCATAAAGAAAAATTCGGATTCTGAAAAGGTCGCGCTCTTCAGCGACCTGGTGAAGGGCGGGGATTTCGACAGCATAATGCTTGAGCTCTTCATACCGATGCTGTACCTTGCGAGCGGCGGGCGAATAAGGCTGAGGCAGGACAGGTTCTTCGGCGAGATATTCATAACCTTGAACTGATTTGGGTTTGGCCATGGAACAGGACAACGAGTACAGGAAGCTTCTTGAGGCGGCACTTTTCATGTCCTCGAACGCGCTTGGGATAAAGGAGCTGGGCGAGATAACAGGAATATCTTCGCCTGGGATAGTGAGCAGACTGATGAAGGAACTTAATGAGGATTATGTGAAAAGGGACAGCTCCATAGAACTTGTCGAGATAGACGGGAAGTACATGCTCGGCCTGAAGGCGCCTTATGCGAAGAGGCTGAGCTCCATGGCAACAGTTCCTGACATAAGCAGGGGTTCATTGCGCATACTTGCATACATAAGCAGGAACAACGGGGTGCTGCAGAGCTCGGTGGTGAAATACTTCGGTTCAGGGACGTATGACCATGTGAAGGAGCTTTCCGAAAAGGGCTTCCTTGAATACAGGAAGCAGGGAAGGAGCAAGAAGCTGATCGTCACTGGGAAGTTCAAAGAGTACTTCAACGCCTGAATCTGCCAAGGGTCAGTAAGTCGGGTTGCGCTCCTTTGCCCCTGCCTTCATGTTCACATAAAGAGATGCCACGAAAAGGTAAGATGACAGCCTGTTGAGGTACGCCTTTGCCTCGTCTGCCACTTTGTTCTCGTCCGCAGCCCTTACAATGCTGCGCTCCGCCCTTCTCGCTATAGCCCTTGCGAGGTGAAGGCTTGCCGCGGCTTCACTGCCTCCAGGGATGACGAATGCCTTAAGTTCAGGCAGCTCTTTTGATAATTCGCTTATGCTGCCTTCAAGGCGATTGACTGCGCCCTCGTTTATCATCGCCTTCTTCACATTTTCGTTTCCGATGCCCGCAAGGCCTGCGCCGATTATGAAAAGGTCGTTCTGCACAGCTTCAAGCTCCTTCTTGACGCCGCTGTCGTTTATTTTGCAGTACGCCACGCCTATTGCACTGTTCAGCTCGTCTACCGCGCCTATAGCCTCTATTATGGAACTTGACTTCGGCACCTTTGCAGAGAGTGTGCTAGTATCCCCTTTGTCTCCGGTTCCAGTGTAGTATTTCGTCATTATAACACATGCCCGTCCTTCGCATTCTTCTCTTCGTACATCTTTTTGTCGGCTTCATTGACCAGCACGTCTCGTATCTTTGTCGCAACCGCTCTGCTTATCGGCTCCTTCGGCTTCATGTCCGAATTCTCCTTAAGCATTGCAAGCCCTATGGAGCAGCTTATCCCTGCCGCAGATATGTTCTTCCTGAGCCTTGCGAGCGCATGCTGCGAGGCCTGCCTTGACTTTGACATCAGCAGTATCACGAATTCGTCACCGCCGTACCTGTAGCCGAAATCCCCGTTTCTTATTGAAGATTTTATTGCAGTGGCTGCGCGCTTTATCAGGCTGTCGCCTGCGATGTGCCCCTTTGAATCGTTGACCTTCTTCAAATCGTCAAGGTCGACCATCACTACTGCAAGGTCTGAGTCCGACCTTACCGCAAGGCTTAGTATCTTCGGGAATTCGTCAACGAATGCATTCCTTGAACTCAGATCCGTCATCGAGTCGCGGTTCGCATGCGCGAGCATGAACTGTGTTGTCTTGAGCTCCTTCTCTAGCTTCGCTATGGTGCTCTTCTGGTCCGCTATCACCCTGTTCAGCCTGCCGGCTGCTACGCCGGTGTCCGTGCTGTCGTCTGACGAGGTAAATGTTGGCCTTCTTCCTATTATGCCCATGCTATCCAATTGTATTTGGATTTTTTGGTATTTAAAACTTTCTTTGCCCATGTCCCACGGCCGTGATACGAGGCAGCATATTATTTATATAGTATAAGCGCAGAATAGTGAAATCATGAATGACAAGTTCGATCCCAATGAAGCCGAGCCGCGAATACGAGCGTTCTGGGACAAGGAAAGGGCATACCATTTCGATAAAGGTTCTTCAAAACCAGTGTATCCCATAGACACGCCTCCGCCTACAATTTCAGGGTTCATCCACATCGGGCATGTGTTTTCCTATTCGCAGGCCGACTTCATAGCGAGGCACAGGCGCATGCGCGGGTTCAATGTCTTTTACCCTTTCGGATTCGACAACAACGGCCTGCCCACTGAAATACTGGTAGAGAAGGACAACAAGACGACTGCGGAGAGGGAAGGCAGGGAGAAGTTCATACAGATGGTGCACCAGGTATCTGACAAGTACATAGGAATATACACGGACGTATGGAAGCAGATGGGCATATCCGCCGATTGGTCATTGCAGTACACGACCATAGGGGAGGACTCGCGCAGGATATCGCAGCTCTCTTTCATAGAGCTTTACAAAATGGGCAGGGCGTACAGGAAGGAGACGCCTTCGATATGGTGCATCAAGTGCCGCACCTCGATATCACAGATGGAGCTTGAGGACAAAGTACTCAAATCGAAGTTCTATGACATCAAGTTTTCTGACGACGTTACAATAGCCACTACGAGGCCGGAGCTGCTCGGCGCATGCGTTGCCGTATTCGTGAACCCTGATGACAAGAAAAACAGCAGGCTGGTGGGAAAGAAGGTGAGGGTGCCGATCTTCGGGCAGGAAGTGGAGGTGCTTGCAGACAAGAGAGTCGATATGGAAAAGGGCACGGGCATGGTTATGTGCTGTACTTTCGGAGACCTTGTGGACATCGAATGGTACATGGCATACTCGCTTCCGCTGCGCATAATAATTGATGATAGGGGGATCATGTCGGATGGGCCTTACAAAGGAATGAAGATAGGCGAAGCGCGAGAAGCAATAGCCGCAGACCTAAAGTCAAAGGGCTGCGTAACAAAGGAGAATGATATAGAGCACACGGTCAATGTGCACGAGAGGTGCAAGACTGAGATAGAGTTCATAGTCAAGAAGCAGTGGTTCATAAAATACCTTGACCTAAAGGAAAAGCTCATAGAGCTTGGCAAGGGCCTTGACTGGCATCCTGAATACATGTTCACAAGGTACAAGAACTGGGTCAACGGGCTGCAGTGGGACTGGTCCATATCAAGGCAGAGGTACTATGGCATTCCTTTCCCAGTGTGGTACTGCAAAAAGTGCGGCGAAGCTCTGATGGCAGATGAAAAGAATCTGCCGGTGGATCCGGTGAAGGACGCTCCGAAGGCAAAGTGCCTGAAGTGCAGCTCGCAGGAATTCGAAGCTGAGACGGACGTCATGGACACATGGGCGACCTCTTCGGTCACTCCGCTGATAAACATGAAGTGGCGCTCTGCAGAAGAGCTGAAGAGCATATACCCGATGGCGCTCAGGCCGCAGGGCAACGACATAATCTCGACATGGCTCTTCACTACGGTAGTCAAGTGCTATCTGCATACTGGAATGCTGCCATGGAAGAGCGTATTCATTGCAGGCCATGCTCTCGACAGCAAGGGCAGGCCCATGCACAAGAGCGTCGGCAACATAGTGGAGCCTAAGGAGATAGTGCCGAAATACGGCACGGACGCGCTGAGGTACTGGGCGAGCCTTTCAAGGTTGGGCGAGGATGCGCGCTTCCAGGACAAGGACCTTGTGGCTGCAAACAGGCTTGCGAACAAGATGTGGAACGTCGCAAAGTTTGTAGGGAAGAGCAGCAAAGTCCTTGATTATTCGGCGTCGAAGCCGCTCGACAGGTGGCTGCTCTCAAGGCTGATGCTTGCTGTGAAAGATGCGACTGACAGGTTCGACGCATATGACTATTCGAATGCGAGAAGGGTTGTGGAGGAATTCTTCTGGTTCTTCTCCGACAATTACCTTGAGTTCATCAAGTACCGTGTCTATGGCAACGACAGCAGCCAGAACTACGCGCTGAACACCGCGTTCCTTTACGTTGTGAAGATGCTTGCGCCTTTCATGCCTTACCTTACAGAGGAGCTCTACTCCGGATTATTTGCAAAGGACGCGGTGGAAAAATCCGTGCACGTTTCAGCATGGCCTGCATATTCTGAAAGCATGTTCTCTAAAGAGGATTATGAAAAGGGAGAAAAAGCATGCGCAGTCATAGCTGCGATAAGGCAGTGGAAGCACGACATGAAGATGGCGCTCAATGCGGAGCTTTCAGAGTTAGTAATCAGTGAGCGGATAGAAGGCTTCGAAGACGACATAAGGGGCGCGATGAAGATAAAGGCGCTGACGACAGGCAGCGGGGGCATGCCGGTGCAGGGCACAGGCATAACGATAGAGCCGAGGGCGTAGAAACGGGCTGCGCAATCATTATAAACCTTGTTTGAGAGATAAAAACAGCGTTTTG
>DAIDAD010000070.1 GCA_027310795.1 Candidatus Micrarchaeaceae archaeon
CGAGAGGCACATATCAGGGAACAAGGACGTGCTGACGCTGCTTCTTGTAGCCATTGTCTCGGACGGACACGCGCTCCTTGAAGGGGTGGCGGGCGTCGCAAAGACCACGATGACAAAGGCGCTTGCCGCTGCGGTCGACGCTGATTTCAAGAGGGTCCAGTGCACGTCAGACCTTGGGATAGAGGACATAATAGGGGCAACATACCTTGATGAGCAGAGGAACGTGAAGCTGAAGAAAGGACCGGTATTCACGAACATACTCCTTGCAGACGAGCTGAACAGGGCGCCTGTGAAGACGATGAGCGGCTTCCTCGAGGTCCTTGAAGAGAGGCGCGTCACGATAGGCGGCGAAGACATGGCGCTGCCAAAGCCATTCATAGCTTTCGCAACGCAGAACCCGCTCACAATAGAAGGCACAACGCCCATACCAAAGGTGCTAGCTGACAGGTTCCTCATGAAGATAACCGTTGGTTATCCCACAGAAGAGGCAGAAGAGGCGATGATCAGGATAAAGGAGCACGAGGAGCAGATAGACTTCAAGAAAGTGATATCAAAGGAAGACATTCTTGCGCTGCAGCTCGAGGCTAAAGCAGTCAAGGCGCCTGATGCGATCGTAAACTACATAACGAAGATGGTCGAGGCTACGCGAACCGACATCCACATAGTCATGGGCGCAAGCCCCAGATCCGACATAGCGTTCATGAGCGCGGGGAAGGCGAAGGCGCTGCTCGACGGCAGGAGCGAGGTCACAAAAGAGGACATACTCTTCCTGGCAAAACCTGTGCTGAGCCACAGGCTGGTCGTCAGGTCGACAGGCGGGATAGGCGTGAACGGCGTGATAGACGGCATAATCGCCGGCATGGAACAGTAAAGCGCAGAAAATGAAGTAGATTTATATTTATCGCATATGAATAAAGTGCAGGGGTCCGTAGCTCAGCTTGGATAGAGCGGCACCGTCCTAAGGTGATGGTCACGGGTTCAAAACGGCGATGGTCCAATGCCATCGCAGTGCATATCCCGTCGGACCCGCATGGTGTTCAAAATGGCAAGCAAAAAAAGCGGAATAGGGAACATAAAGGAGAAGAGCATAATCATAAAGCCTATAGGGAGCAGAGGCGGACTCGACGGCATACATCTAGCGCTCATCGTGCTTGTCATAATACTCGTACTGCTTGTTGTCTCCATCTCTTACACGAAAGAGATAATAATAAGGAACGAGAGCGCTGCCAACTGCACATACGGCGCAGCAAATGGCACATGCATGATTCCTAAGAGCACAGCCGCAGGGATAAGTTCCGCATTCAGCAGGATAATCGCATCTTATGCAAATTCCAATTCCTCGCTCTCCCTCATACCATACCTTGCTAACACGAGCACAGCATCAGAGCAGTACCTTCCCTATTCAAAAGCATGGCTTTCAAGGATAAGCGGATACAATCCTGCGACAAACCAGTCATTCTACTTCGCCGCGATGATAAACGACACGAACAACTCAAAGTTCATCCCATTCGTAGAGGTGACGAAGCCTACGAACCTCACGAAGAATTCCGTAGTCTCAACAGGCGTTGTGAAGCTTGCAGGCAAATACGCGTGCACGATACAGAAACCAACGCAGGTGCTGTGGTTCATCGACCCGTATTCCCCAGGCGCAATCTCAAGCCTCTCAAATGCAATTGCAATCGAGAAGCGCTTCAACAGCAGCGTCAACCTGACGCTCAAGATGCTCTACACCCAGGCATCGGTGAAGGTGGCCAACGCATACGGCCTGGCAGAGGCGCAGGCGCTTTCAGGATACCTTTTCTGCGCGTCGCTGCAGCCGAACTTCAGCAGATTCTCAGAAGACCTCAACTCGTTGTACACAGGTTCATATGTATCTTCGCAGACCCTTGGGATAATATCCAACCAGACGGGCCTGAATTACACTGCAATGTCATCATGCCTGAACAGCTACCCGCAGGTGTTCGAGAGGCAGAACCTTCTCTCAAACTACTACAACATAACCACGTCGCCAATAGTAGTGACAAACTGCGACTACATGTCCCTGCCCCAGACTGCGGAAGAAGCGGTCTGTTATTCGAACAGCAGCCTATGCTGATAAGATGGAGCACATAATAGTGGGAATAGACACGGGAAAAACCTCTGCGATAGCATGCATGGACCTGCATGGGAGCATAAAGGCGCTCTCCACTGCGAAGTCGGCAGGCATTCCATGGCTTGTGGAGGAGATAAGGAAGGCAGGCATACCTGTTGTGATTTCTGGAGACAAGAAAAAATCGCAGGAAACCGTCAGGAAACTGGCATCGATATTCAACTGCGTGCTCTTCGCGCCGAAAGAGGATATAAAAGTGAAGAGGAAGAACGAGGATGCGCTCTCGCACATGGCGCACAGCACCCATGAAAGGGATGCAATTTCCGCGGCAAAGGCCGCGTACAACAGGTATTCGAACAAGCTGAACCAGGCTGAGAGGCTTGCAAAACTTTCAAACGCAGACCCTGAAAATATCAAGGCGATGGTGATCAAGAAATATTCCGTATATGAAGCTGTGAAGAACAGGAAGAACGTCGGCAGGTTTGTAAGGGCGTAGACGATGGCGGACGACGAGATGATGCTGAAGATGGCGGCAAACTGGAAGAGGACACGTAAGCTCACGTACGATCTTGTAAAGGTTGTGCCGGCTGAGCTGCTCAACAAGAAGGTCGGAAGACCGATATACGACACTATGGCAAAGCAGATATATGAAATGTCAGAGATGCAGATTGATTACTCAGAAGCGCTTGATGGGAAGGAGCCTGATTTCTCCACGGAAGTTAAGAGAAACTTCACAGTGATCAGTGGCAGAGAACTGACAAGGATGCTGAAAAGCGCGGATGATTACTTCTATTCCGTAATAGAGAACATAGATGATTGGTACTCCGAGGACTATGACATCCTAGGGGAGGAATTCTCAGCATACAACATAATGGAGATGATGATCGCCCACGAGACCTTCCATCAGGGCCAGTTTGCCGCAATGGGCTATCTTCTTGACCTGAAATTCCCGAAGAGCTGGGAGAGGGAATGGTCCCTGCACTTCAGCTGATTCACAGAAAAGTATTATTTTTACGGCTTTGTGGATAAATCGCTAATAAATCCACAAAGTCAATAATTAGAATTTCGTTCTGAACCAGTCTAAGTATCTACCGAATAGCCCTCCAAAAGCAACCTCTACAAGAGCTGCCAACCCCAATCCTATCAAAGCATAATATAGCGTTTTTGATGTGTATGAGTATATGGGGATGTATACAAT
>DAIDAD010000071.1 GCA_027310795.1 Candidatus Micrarchaeaceae archaeon
TATTTAATACTATATATTCAACCACCATCATGGCAAAGCTCCTGTCCAGGACGACTATACTGATAGATAGAGAACTATGGAAACGTTTCAAGATAAAAGCCATAAGAGAGGGCATCCCTGCTTCCGGGCTGCTAGAAAAGCTCATAAAAAAAGAGGTAGAGGATTAGCATACGCTAACAATAAAGCTTTGCAAACCTTATGGCTTCATCAAGAAACAGACGGCTACTTGTATAGCGTTGCCACGCATTTTGTGTTGATGTTGTGGATCCTTAAGATTAAATATCTTTCTTATTTACAGCCTTAAAGGGCTTTTAATCATCATTTGATATGGAACTGTTTTGTCCTTAATATCTCATTTGCAGTGTTTTCCACCTGTATCCTTGCAGAATCCTGCTTCCTCCTGAAATCAGGAAGAATTGCGTTCGCGAACCTCAAATGAAGCGTTGAATCGTATATCTCCACCATGAATCCGTAGTACAGGCTCGCTGCCTTTACGTTTCCATTCAGGAGCGAATCAAGAGTTTCGCGCTTGAGCTCCCCTACAACATCCATCAGCCCCAGTACGTATGCTTGTTCATTGACCTTCATCTCCTTTATGCTTGGTATTCTCTCATCAAGGATTATGCTGCTGAGCACCTTTGCTTCTACGTATTCCTGATGGGCCTGCAGGGAGTTGTATTCGAAGCCCTGCTCCGATTTTGATAACGCTGTCTTTATCTTTTCCATATTTTTCAGAAGGGTTGATGCCTTTGCCCTGTCCTTTGCATGCATGGCCACTATCGCCTTGCCCGCATTTCTTATCAGTTCCCTTGACAATGAAAGGACCTTCTCTCGCTGCTCTTCTAGGAGCAGCATTCTTTCCTCGACCTGTTTTATATCATTTATCATTTTCACATCTCACTTTATCTTCATTGAACGGGCATGCCAGAAAAGGTACTGCTGCGCATACCCTTCCATGCCGTCCCACCTGTCTGCTGCAAATGTGTGCAGTTCCTTAATCGGCTTCTTTTTGCCGTTGAAGTATACTTTTTCAAGCACGCGCTTCACCCAGACGTCTATAGGGAATGATTCCATCTTCCTGTACGCGAAGAGCAGTATGCAGTCTGCGACCTTGTCCCCTATGCCGTTTATCTCCATGAGCGTTTCCTTTGCAGTTTCATAATCCATCTTGTACAGGGATTGCAGGTCAAGGCTTTCGGAGCAGGTTTCTGCTGCGCCCTTTATGTACTTCGCCCTGAAGCCTGCGCCATGCCGCATGAGGTCGCTTATGCCTGCTTTTGATATGTCATCTGCAGAAGGGAATAACCTTTCGCCGGTGCCATCTAGCTGCTGCCCGTAAGAGTTTGCAAGCATACGTACGCTGTTCCTTATCCTTTTCATGTTGTTGAACTGCGAGAGTATGAAGCATAAGGTAGTGTCCCATGGGTCATTGCATGTAACGCGCATGCCCTTGTATGCAGATATCGCGTCTGTCATGAAATCGTCCGTCGATATCTTCCCGTATATCGATTGCATGTCGTCGTTTATGCAGAACCTTCTTGCAACTTCTTTCCTCGCGCTCTCTTTTGTATAGCCGCCTTCCCAGGAATAATTGAGCTTTTTTGCTTCCTTATTGTAGCTAGCAGACATCGCGCCTTCTGAAGTAGAATATCTTGCGTGGAAAGTCCCATTAGATTCGCTGCACTGGGAATGGAATGCGAGCGGCTGCCCTGATTCTATGCTGTTCTTCATGTCGAACGGGCCGTTAAGCGTTATGCTGTTCATATCTGGTCCCACTTGATGCGCTTCTGTTCCGCAGTGTCCCTGTCCCTTATCGTGACCGTGCCGTCTTCAAGGCTCTGATAGTCGACAGTGATCGCATGCTTCACCCCTATCTCGTCGCTCTTGGCATAGCGCTTGCCTATGCTTGCAGATTCGGAGTAATTGCATCGCAAGCCTGCGCTGCGCAGCCTTGCAAGAACCTTTTCAGCAAGCGCTGCCAGTTTATCATCCTTCTGCAATGGGAACACCGAATAATCATATGGCGCGATCCTCTGCTCTAGCTTCAGCCACTTCCAGCCCCTTTCCTTGTCGTCCACGACTTTTTTGTCGAGCAGTGCAAGTAGTAGCCTATCAAGCCCGATTGACAATTCTACGACGCTTGGCAAAACCTTTGCCTCACCGTTCATGACTGAAAGGTCTGCACCTGATTCCTTTGCATGCGATTCAAGGTCGTGCGTTCCCCTGTCCGCTATTCCAGTCACTTCTATCGTGCCATAAGAGGTCTCTATCTCAACGTCAAGGTTGCACTTTGAATAATGCGGTAATTCTTCCTTTTCTATCCTCCTGAACCAGTACTCCTTATCATCAAACCCTATTGTTTTCATGAACTCAGAGTCTATGAACACAAGGAATGCGAAATACTCATTTGGGATTGCGCCGCTTTTTAGCAGGTCGCCGATGGTTATTGATTCAGGCTTTTTGCCTCCGTCTGCGAACATTATTTTATGCGACATGACCTTTCTCTGGGCCATGTAAGAAGCTGCTGCGGTTTCCGAGACCTTCGCCTTTGGATCATAGAACAGTTCGGTTTCCAACTGTGTGAATTCACGCATACGTACGAGCTGCTGCCTTGGGGATATCTCATTCCTGTATGCCTTTCCCGACTGGCAGATTCCGCACGGCAGCTTCAGCGAATTCAGCCTGTATAAATCCTTGAAATCTATGAATATTCCCTGCGCGGTCTCGGGCCTTAGGTAAACAGTGTCTGCCTTTCCATGGCCTGCGCTGGACTTGAACATGAGATTCATGTCCTCTATCTTTCCAAGCTCCCCGCCACACCTCTCGCATCTTATCTTGTTGGCAGACAATTCATTTTCCATGTCCTTCTTCTGCATCTTCCTTAAGGCTGCGATGGACTTTGTATCCTTTTTCTTATGGTAGAACTGTTCAAGGAGCTTGTCAGCGCGGTTCGCTGTCCCGCAGGTCTTGCACACTGCAACAGGGTCCGTGAAGGTTGAAAGATGGCCGCTCGCCCTGAATACCTGTTCAGGGGCAATGTTCGTAGTCTCAACCTCAATGAAATTGTGCCTTGAGACAATCGCTTCGCGCCATGCACCCTCTATTCCGCGCTTGATTGCAAGCCCTATCGGGCCATAATCGTAGAAGCCCGCAAGCTCGCCGTATATGCCGAATGCCTTGTAGAATATGGACCGTCTTTTGACTATGTCATCGGCCCTGAAATCGTTGTCCATAGGAATGCGCATTAAATAGGCTTTAAATGATAAAGGGATAAAGATTATTTA
>DAIDAD010000072.1 GCA_027310795.1 Candidatus Micrarchaeaceae archaeon
ATATTAGGATACACATAAAGCTATTGATGTACATGGAGAAAATAATGCTTTTTGGGCCTGAGGCGGCCAGAGTTTTATCTTGATCCATTTTTGTTTCTTTTTCTGATGGCCTGATTTAACTGTGGTGGAGCAGTGCAGGTCTGAATCGCATGTGTATGTTGCAGGTGTAGGTATGCCTATGGCTATGCTGTCTATAAGGACCGATATGAATAAGGATTTGGAATTCAGGGGAGAGACTGTAAGGTTAGCCGACGGCAAGTTGAGCGTGGATAGCGAGAACGGCAGGACCTTCTTTATAGAAACAAAAAATGTTGACAATGCGTTCATAGAGGAAGGGATAGGCATACGCAAGCTCGTCCTGCATCTGGTCGCTGAACGCAGGCTTATAGGCCATGTAATCAGCCTATCGCTCTGTCAAAATCGGCTAGACTCTTGTAGTGGTGCACCTTCATCCTTCCGGAATCTATGGCCTTCCATGCCTTGGCAATTTTGTTTATCATCTTCCTGTCAGGCTCGACCTCGTCCATACGCTCTATGACTACGCTCAGCATCTTGGCTATCCTATCCAGCTTCGTGTTGAGCTGCCTGTTTATCATCTGCTGTGTCTGTGTGCCGCCCATACAAATCAACAATTATATTATGCACGTTCAAGATTTTAAACCTTTCTGGCTAAAGCTGCTCTTTGAGCCTGGTCTTTAGCCCGGCAGCGAGCTCTACCGAAAAGGCTTCATCCACTGCTTTGTAAAGCTCGTCCTTTCGGGTGTTTATGTAGGTCATGGTGGTGCTAGGGTCGCTGTGCCTTGCGAACCGGCTCGAAAGCACCACATTACCATTGCTTTGGCGGGCGAAGCTGGTTATAGCGTAGTGCCTCAAGCTGTGGGTAGTAAGTCTATGGAGCCGCCTAGGCGTCCTTCCGTATGGCTCCTCGCTCTGGTCGTAGACTTCGTCCAGCTTTGCCGCTCTGACATACTCCCTGAACACCTTCCGCACGTAGTTCTTCTCTAGGAACGGCTCGCCCCTGAGGCTATGCCCAAGCTCTGCGAAGAACACATAACCGCCAGCTTGCGTGATCGCTTTTTCATTCCTGTTTATGAACTCGACAGTTTGCCGAAAAAGTGGCACGGGAATGAGCATAGTATCTATAACGTGAGCCTTTTCCGTTTTCACGATTAGCTCACGTGTCTCGAACTTTATGTCCTTAACGTTCACTTTGACAGCTTCGCCTATCCTAAGTCCAAGCTGCGCTTGATACCCAAACAATAGGCGAAACTTGTCGTTTTCTATAACCTTGAAGAAGGCTTGCACCTCCTGTTCCGTGAAGCCTTTATTGAGGCTTCCATACTTAGGCGGTGCGTTGCCTCTGAACCTTCTCTTTTTGATTTGATAGAGTACGGACAGAACGTCCTTAATCTCGTGGAAACTAAGCTGCGGAAGCACCTCTTGAATGTGCTTCTTGAGTTTTTCGGGTTCGGTCTCCGTGATGGAACCGAACCGTGCTGCGTTAAATTCCTTTTGCTTGGCTTGCGAACTGAACCCGAGTTTGTCGTCGAAAATATAATTTGCTCCCACCGGGATTTGAACCCGAGTTGCAGGGTTGAAAGCCCCGCGTCCTTGGCCGGACTAGACGATGGGAGCGCTTTTTATATGTTTGCGAAAAGGTATTTTAACCCTTGTTGATATAGCATAACAGTGATTCTTTTGATAGTCTGTTTTGAGGGCATAGACGGAGCTGGCAAAGAGACGCAGGCAAAACTCCTGAAGAAGCATTTCGATTCGAAGGGTATAGAGAGCACAATAATATCTCACCCTGACTATAGCTCTGCAAGCGGGAAGCTGATCAATTATTATCTGCACAGCTCGAGAAAAACAGAGATAAGGAGCCTGTTCCTTGCCTTCGTATCCGACATTGTGAAGGATACGCAGCTGATACAGGATGCAGACAGGAAAGGGGTTGCGATACTTGACAGGTATTACCCATCGCCAATAGCATACCAGACGGCTGCTGGAATGGATAAGGACTCTGCAGAGATTATAGTGGCTGCGCTTAAGCCGCCGCAGCCTGACTTCATTTTCTATTTGGATATACAGCCTGAGGTTTCTTCTAATAGAACAGGGGGCAGGGACAGGCAGCAGGATAATTTCGAGAAGAACCTCGCATACCTTGGAGAGGTAAGGCAGAATTATCTTAGCCTTGCACATGCGAAGTATCTTGCAAAATGGACGCCGATTGACGGAAGTGCGAGCATGGCAGAGGTGCATGATGCCATAGTCTTCAACGTGAACAAGGCATATAAAAAGCTGAGAAGATGATTGTTTTTATATGATGGTGGTTTTGTGATTCTTTCAGACTATGATTTGGAGAACATAATAAGGTCAAAAAGGCTCGGCATAGAGACTTTTGACAAAGAGACTATACGTGAGAACGGTATAGACCTGCGCCTTTCGGATGAGATTGCGGTGCGTAATCCTAAATTGAGTAAAAAAATGGTGTTCGATCCGACGAATCCGGATCATGTAAAGGACGAGTACATTATTAGGAAGAGCGATAAATTGATAGTTCCTGAGCATTCACAGGTACTAATGTCAAGCCGTGAGCATCTCTCTATGCCCAATAATCTCATGGGTTTTGTTGAGATAAGAAGCACGTGGGCTAGGCACGGGCTCTCCATGCCGCCTACGATAATAGATGCAGGTTTCCGCGGCACGATAACGCTTGAAATAATAAACAATGCGCCGCATCCGATAATGCTGAAGCCGAACATGAGGTTTGCGCACATCATATTCGCAACTACGCTTAACGAAGTGACTAACGCATATAAGGGGAGCTATCTGGAGCAGCGGGGGATAAAGCTGCCGAAGCTTATAAAGGAGTGACAGATTACCTGTAAAGGTCTTCTGCCTCTTCTCTTGTGGCGTCATTTCCTGCCTGAGGCGCTGATCCGACAAGGACCACGTCTCCTACATTCTTGACGTTCTTGTAGAGTATGCTCTTTTTCTTCAGCGCTGACTTTACATCGCTCTTAAGATTCTTCCATGGGGACATAAGTATTCGGCTTACCTCTCCCTTCTCAAGGTCCAATATGACATCTTGAACTTCTCCAAGGTACTGACCCGAGTCGCTGTATATGTCCATTCTATAGATTTCAGATATTCTCATTCAATCGCCTTGATATATACACAGGTAAAGAA
>DAIDAD010000073.1 GCA_027310795.1 Candidatus Micrarchaeaceae archaeon
ATGCAGAATCTAATTAAAGCAAATATCTATTAAATTTATCGCAGAAACCATTTATAAACAGTTGCATCAAATCAGTAGTGTTTGCATGAAAAAGAAACCGATTGTGTATCTTGTCATAATAATCATCGCTGTAATGGCAGCAGTATTCTTCTTTGAAAACAACAACGGCGCCAACATTATAACAAACGTGATACATCCTACAAGCACACCCACAACTACAAAGGCTACATCAACAACCGTGCAGACAACCCAGCCTGTAACTACGGCATACCAATTCTGCGTACCGAGGACTCCGCAGACATTCCCATTATACAATGGCAACTTCTCAACAGGCACTTATGAAGGATGGAACGTTTCAGGAAAGGCATTCGGCAAAGGGCCGCTCAATCTGACGTATGCAAACAATAACACGCAGTACTACGGGGCTCCATGGTCAGGGTACAGTGGTAGATTCGCAGCATCAACTTTCACAAGCGGCTTCCTCCCTGGATCTGGCAATCTGACTTCAGGGCAGTTCAAGGCAAAAGAGCTATATCTCAACTTCCAGATTGAATCGCCGCAGAACAAAGGCATATACGTAGAGATACTTTCAGGCAATTCAGTTGCGGAAATAGTGCACTTCAACACATTCAACGGCTCGATCACCCCCAACTACTTCACCACATTCATGAATGGAAGCATAAGCCTCGCTCCCGTCCTGTGCCAGAACGTGAGCGTAAGAGTTGTAGCAGACGTTCAGGCTTCAACGCAATCGCAATACTCGTACATCAGCATAGGCGATTTCTACATAGGCGCGAGCCCAGTCCTCACCCCAGGCATAATTACGAACGTCACACTGCCTGGAAACGGCTGATAAAATGAGCGCAAGGGACATCACTGTATACAACACACTGTCAAGGAGCAGCGAGAAGCTTGTTCCGATAAGCGGTGACAAGATAAATTTCTTCGTGTGCGGCCAGACGGTATACGACGATGCGCACCTGGGGCATGCAAAGGCATACGTGAACTACGACATAATAGTCAGGTGGCTGCGGCATTCAGGTTACAAGGTGAACTACGTCCAGAACATAACTGATGTAGAGGACAAGATAATCAACAGGGCGAATGAGAGAGGGATTTCTCCAGAGGAGCTGTCACGGATCTATGAAAAAAGCCTGCTTGAAGATATGGGGAAACTCGGCGTGACAAAGAACATAGACAAATACCCAAGGTCGCATGATTACATAGAAGAGATAACTGCCCAGATACAGTTGCTTATAGACAAGGGCTATGCATACGAGCTTGACAATGACATATACTATGATGTCGCCAAGTTCAAGGATTACACAAAACTGTCGGGAATAAAGCTGGACGAACTGGAAAAACACAGGATAGAGCCGAAGCAGGGGAAAAAGCATGAATACGACTTCGCTTTATGGAAAGCAGCGAAACCCGGAGAACCGTAATGGAAGATAGAGATCAAGATAAACGGCAGCAAAAAGCCGCTTGAAGGAAGGCCTGGCTGGCACATAGAGGACACTGCGATAACCCACGTGCTTTTCGGACCGCAGTACGACATCCACGGCGGTGCCCGCGAGCTGATATTCCCGCACCACACGAACGAGATAGCACAGGCAGAAGCAGCTTTTGGCGTAAAGCCTATGGTAAAATACTGGATCCATGCAGGGACCCTGAACGTAGGTTCTGAGAAGATGTCAAAAAGCCTGAAGAACTTCGTCACGATAAAACAGGCGCTGCAGAAATACGACCCTGAAACCATAAGGATGATGGTTGCAAGGACCCATTACATAAAGGACATGGACTACAAGGAAGACATCCTCGAGGAAGCTTCAAAGCTGCTATACTTCCTGAGGTCATCTTTCAGCCTGTTCTACAATGCAAAAGAATCGAACATGGAAGATTCTGCAAGCGAAATAGACGAAGTAGTTGCGTTTATGGAAAAGGAATTTGCAGAGTCTATGGACGATAATTTCAACACTCCGCTTGCAATTTCAAAACTTCAGTCTGCAATAGGGGATTTGCGGAAAATCGCTGAGACCAACGCAGAGGTAAACGCTATTGCAAAGAAAAAAGCTATTGAGAAAGTAGTTGAAACAGCATCGATAATCGGCATATTCGAGGATGAGAAATACAAGAAGGCGCTAGGAAACGAAGAGGCGAGGCTCATCTCTGAAAGGGGCAGGCTGCGGAAGGAAAAGAAATACAAGGAATCAGATGAAATAAGGGAAAAACTTCTTTCAAACTACAAACTGAAAATCGAAGACAGCGAATACGGCACTTTATGGTACTACGTTTAGATGGCAAATTCCATCATTCCTGATTTACTGCGCCCTTTCCGCCGCGCTTCTTCTGCCTTCCTGTCTTAGCGCTTGCGAATATTATGCCAAGGTCCTCTTGTTTCGGCGTATTTATCCATTCCGTTATGTATACGGCTATGTTCTTCAAAGGTTTGGAATACCTATCAGTGAAGCTGTACGCCCCTGCCTCATGCTTCAGTATTCCTACAGTCACTCCAAAGTCAAGATACCTTTTCCATGTCGCCTGCGGCAGGTCTTCAGGGCAGTCCCTCAACCGCAGCTCCTTCCTTTCCTTCACTTCATAAAGGGCACGCGCAAACCTGTAAGCCTTCGTCTCGTTCTCAAAATATATCTTTGCAACATGCTTTACGCTTATGTCCTTTAGCTTTTCCTTAAGCGGCGCGTCTTCGTACTCCCAGTATTTTATCGGCATGGCAACATAGCTATCTGCAAAGAAAAAGATTTATTGATATGCTATTTCCTGTAGACCAGGGTTACTATGTCCCCGTCAAGCAGCAAATGGTCCATGCCCATGCGCTGACTCCTGAACTTTGCGCTCGGCCCTGTCACATAAGCATAAACCGCGTCCTTTGCAATTTTCGAGTTTACCTTTTTCGCGACATCCAGTAGCACGCTGCCTTTCGGGAGCACCAGCGGCTTTTCAACGTCAGCAGCGCCTGACCTCGGCTTAAGGTATATGCGCATCAGATCCAGGGAAACAAACAGCGTTTCCTTAAGCTTCTCCACATTGGTCATGCGCTCTGCGCTTATCGGAACAACCTTCATACCGGTCTTATCCCTTATTTCAGAAGCAACCCTGTCAACTTCCCCCTTCTGCTTCATATCAATCTTATTCAGTGCTACCACTGCCCCTACATACATGAC
>DAIDAD010000074.1 GCA_027310795.1 Candidatus Micrarchaeaceae archaeon
GTTTATGACCAGAAGAAAATTGTTGGCGTGCCTGTCAGGGCATCCGGCATAGTCTCGATAAACGGGCTGAAGGCCATGGGCATAGAGTATGCAAAAATTTCCACCAATGTGCTGCGCGGAGCGAGGATTCATGCCGGTGGAAGGAGCATGCAGATAACATCTGCTGAGCCTGTTGCAAATGTCCTTGACAGGAAGGCGCTTGCAGACCTGTGCATTGATGAAGCAGGAAAGGCTGGGGCGGAGATAATTACAGGGATGAGGATGCACGGCAGCGGACTTGACGGTCTAAGCAGCGATTCTGTCATCATAGGCGCGGATGGGCCCGTATCTGCTGTAGCTGCACACTTTTCCATGGGTCCGATCAAGAAGTATGTGCTTACGTACAAGGCAGAATTCAATGTTGACGTAAAGGATCCTGAATTCGTTGATCTTTATTTCGACAATGATGAATTTCCAGGGCTGTTCGCATGGGCCTGCCCTAATGCAAAGGACATTCTTGAGCTTGGTGTTGGCATAGATTCAAGAACTGGCAATTCCAGGAAGGCGCTTGACCGTTTTCTTGGAAGGAGAGAGATTAAGGAAATGACTGACGGGGCAAAAATGACCGACAACGGGGCGAGCATGATACCAATGTCTATGAGGGAGAAGATAGTTGATGGCAGAAGAAAGGTCCTGCTGGTTGGGGACGCTGCAGGACAGGTCAAGGGCACTACAGGCGGAGGCCTTGTATACGGATCTGCTGCTGCACTAATGGCAGCCGACGCAGTTTCAAGGAATCTTGAAAGTGGGCAGAGCCTTTACGCATATGCAGCTGCATACAGGAAGAGATACCGGACCGAGATGCTTCTTCATTCCATGATAAACAGGTTGTATACGTCGCTCGGAAGCGCATCGGTAGGCAGGCTCATATGGTTTATGAATTTGATCGGCATGGACTCGTTCATTTCAAAGTACGGGGATATGGATATGCCTTCGTTGCTGATAAAGAGGTTCTTTGTAAGGAACATGGCCTAAGTTTATAGGTCTTGCCCTTTGTCTTTTTTGTCGAGGATCTTCCTGCCGAGCTCCTCTCTCCTTTTCACGTCTTTTTTCACCTTTTCCATGTCCTCTTTTGTGAGCACTTTGCTTAATATGTACTCTGAGAACTGCGCAGATACCTGGGTGATGTTTATCATTATCGCCTGCAGGTCGGTGTGCTTTACAACATAATCGCCTTCCGGCTGCAGAACCTCTATCCCTGCCGGTACAAAATTGAATGACATGTCAAGAAGCGTCCAGAAGTCCTTCACAAGGAGCGTGACGGCAGCATTAGTCGTATAAAGCTCTTCCGACTTTATCGGCGGCGCTATTTCGCCGACGCAGTACAGAACGCCTGGGAATTTGAGCAGCCTGTTGCTTATCAAGTCAGTCATCAGCGGCTGCAGGTCCTCTTCCCTTTCGCTGTACATGTCAAAATACGCCTTTGCGAGTATGCCTCCGTTTGCTATCGCCTTCCTTGTTGCAACATCTACCTCAGTTTTGGGCGTGTCATTCACCTGCTTTTATCCTTGCAATCGCCTGTTCTATTGGCATCGACTCTTCTTCATTTTTGTACATGTTCCTCAGCTTTACTTTCTTCTCCTGCAGCTCTGCAGGGCCTACTATGCATACGTATTTTATCTCGAGAGAGTTTACATACTCCAATTGCTTGCTGATGTTCCTCTGCGTCACGTTCAAATCCGCGCATATGCCGTTCGACCTCATAGTGTTTGCAACGCCTATCGCATAATCCAGTGCGTCATTGCCTATGTATGATACATACACGTTTGTGTACGTTTTTGGGCTTGATTTCGATTCGATGAGGTCTGCAATCCTGCTCACACCTATGGAAGAGCCGACTGCAGGGGTCTGCACCCTGGAATATTTCTCTATCAGATTATCGTACCTTCCGCCGGATGCTATGGAAGGGGATCTTTTGCCGCTGCTGCTGGTGACAAACTCCCATATAGTGCCCGTGTAGTAATCAAGCCCGCGTATGACTGAGATGTCGACCTGGATGTTTCCCTTCAGTTTGTACTGCTTAAGGATTGAAAGCAGTTTCTCGAGCTGCCCCACTGTCGCTTTTGCAGACTCTATGTTGGCAGATATCCTTGCAAGCTTCTCATCGTTGCTCTCCTGCACGTTTATGAAGTTGAGCAATTGCTCTGAAGTGTCGTTGGCTATTCCTGATTCCGAAAGCTGCCTTATTATCTCCTCTGTGCTCGTCTTTGCCAGTTTGTCAAGTATGCGCATAGCCTGCACATGCTTCTCCTTTGGAATGCTGAACCTGTCCATTATCGCTGAAATGAGCGCCCTGTTGTTTATGAGTATGGCGTAATCTGCGATCCCTATCTCTTCGAGAGCAACTGCGGTTGCGGCTATGACCTCTGCTTCCGATATCAGCTCGGTGCTTCCTATGACGTCTATGTCTGCCTGCATGAACTCCCTTAGTCGCAGGAACTGCGGCTCGTCCCTGCGCCATGCGTTACCTATTGCATATCTCTTCAGCGGAAGCGGCGTGCCCTTGTTCATCGCTATGTACCTTGCAGTCGGCACTGTCAGGTCATATCTTAATCCTGATTCCTTGTCCTCAAGAAGAAAAATCTCGTTGTTCGCGCTGCTGCCGTATATCTTTGAGCTGAGCACATCTGTCTTCTCTATCGCAGGAGTGATTATTGGGTAGAACCCGAACCTCTTGAAGGTCTCTTCCACTCTTGATATTATGCTCTTTAGACGTATGCTCTCCTTCGGGCCGTAATCACGCGTGCCTCTTGGCAGTTCAAGCGCCATTTAATCATTTTTTGCAGTCACAGGTTGTTGTTCAGCCATTTCTTGAAGGCCTCTTTCGGAAGGGCGCCTACTGACATGGCCTTAACATCGCCTTTCTCAAACAGAAGGACCGTAGGTATGCCCATTATGTTGTACTTCTCGACTATGTCATGGTTCTGGTCTGCGTCAAGCTTGTAGAAATGCGCCTTAGACGCGTATTCCTTTGATGTCTCTTCTATCACAGGCGAGAATATCCTGCATGGTCCGCACCATGTCGCCCAGACGTCTATTATCACTGGCCTGCTCTCCTTGAGCACCTTCATCTCGAAATCCTTGCTTTCCAAGTCCTCTATCATATATATCAC
>DAIDAD010000075.1 GCA_027310795.1 Candidatus Micrarchaeaceae archaeon
TATTATTACCTTTTGGGGATAGGGGTGTTCCTTGCATTTCTTATCGTGACCATACTGTTCTTCTTCAATCCGCTTGAGAAAAGGTTCGGTGCGGAGCAGAAGGCAGGAAGCGGCAGCGTGATAGGGTACAAAAGAGCCGCTGCGCTTGTGAGCATTGTGAGGCGCGTCTCTTATGTGGACAGAGCGAGGAGCATGGTGGTAAGCGGCAGCACAAGGATAGGGAAAGGGGGGATAAAGCTGGTCAAGAATGTGAAGTTCGCATCAAGGAAAAAGAAACGGCAGAATGTCAAGCTCGGGCCGATCGCTTATGCTGTAGGTATAGTTGCGATCCTTGCCATACTGTACTTCGCATACGAGGCCAACCTTTTCCAGTATGAAGGCGAGGTCCTGCTCTCGCTTGCAGCGTCATTTGCAAGGGTCTGGACCGCATATCTTGCCATACTGATAGTCGCGATACCGCTGTGCGTATACCTGATATTCATCTCAGGGAACAAGGACAAGTACATATCGTTTTTCCAGGTCCTGGCATCTGTGCCAGCGACGATACTGCTTCCTATAATAGCCATAGGGTTCGCTGGTTTCCCGTTTGGCCCGAACATCGTGGCATTCATCATCTTCTTCCTGAGCGGGATATGGTACATCGTATTCGGGATAATGTCTAATGCGGGCTCATTGAAGGGCATCATGGAGGTGAAGAACGCGTTCGGAGTCAAAGGCAAGGAAGCATGGAAGAAGATCTACATAGGCGCGATACTGCCTGGACTCATAACAGGCAGCATAACCGGCATAGCAGCGGAATGGAATGCGAGCATAGTCGCAGAGTACTTCACGACCAGCGGGATATCGGGTAGTGGAGCTACGGTGATAACTTCGGTGGGACTGGGGCTGGGCAAGCTGCTTGATGTTTCCCTCAACGCGAACAACATAGGACTGCTGCTTCTTGGAATGGCCAACATGGTCGTCATGATATACATTATAAATGTCTTTGTCTGGAAGAGGTTATACAGGAAAGTTTCCTCTTATTACAAGTGATTTACAATGAAGATGGTTTCAGTTGATCATGTCTCTTTTTCGTTTGAAGACAGCGGCATAGAGGTGATGGACGACATCTCTTTCCATGTCAACGAAGGCGAATTCCTTTCGATAATAGGGCCTTCGGGCTGCGGCAAGAGCACGCTGCTCAGGATAATCGCAGGGCTGATAAAGCCGAGCAGGGGCAGCGTCCATTACATGGGCAAGAGGGTTGGCGGGCCTGTCACTGGAATGGGATTCGTCTTCCAGGATTTCGCGCTCATGCCATGGCTCACGAACCTTGAGAACATTAAGCTGGGTTTGTCTCTCACGGATTTCACTGAGGACAAGAAGAACGGCATAGCAGTAGGCCTTATGAACAAATTAGGGCTGAGCGGACTCGGCGCGCAGTACCCGAATGTGCTCAGCGGGGGCATGAAGCAGCGTGTAGGCATAGCGAGGGCGATTGCAGCTGCGCCGAACGTGCTGCTCATGGACGAGCCTTTCAGTGCGCTCGACGAGCTAACCGCGGAGAGCCTCAGGTCTGATATCGTCTATATGCTTGAAAGCAAGGACATATCCGTTAAGTCGATAATCATGGTCACGCACAACGTCGAAGAGGCGGTGGAGCTTTCAGACAGGATATTGGTCCTGTCAAAGAAGCCATCGCAGGTGGAGAAGATAGAGGCTATAATGCACAAGAGGCCCAGGGACAGGAAGGAAAGGTGGTTTGGCAGGACAGAAAGCGACATATACGCTGCATTGACCAAATGACTCATTTTGGAGTAGACCATGTGTCCTCTTTAGGATCATAGCGCAGCAGTTTTGTCCTCACTCCCCATGTAAGGAAGAGCTTTTTGAGTATCTCGTCGTTCTTGTAGCGCTCTCCGTGGAACACGAAGCCAACTGAGTTAAGTGCGGTGAAGAGTTCTTCCGATTTCATGTCCTTGTCTGCGAGCAGCGTCACTGAGCTTTTGAAAGGCTCTATTTCCTCCAGCTTCGCCTTTATTACCTTTGAAGCGTTCCTCATGTTGAGGCTCTGCCCTTCTTTCGTGAGTTTTATCTTAGATTCGCTTGTTTCTGTGAAGCCGAGCATATCGCATGCTTCTATCAGTGGAAGCAGTGAATCGACATCCTTCTCAGATTCCTCCGCAAGGGTTGCAAGATCCATGTAGCCATGGTTCTCCTGTATTACCTTAAGTATCCCACGCAGGCTCCCCATACCCACGTCTAAAGGAAAAAGCTTTGCCATGTAGGCTATAACAAGCTTAAAGCTTTTATTCCTTTTCAATACCGCAGTTCAGCTTATATGATAATGAGAAAGCAGCTCCTTTATGCCCATATCTACATCGTATTTTGCCTCAAAACCCAGCACTTTCTTTGATTTCCTTGTGTCTGCAAGCGTGTGCTCTACATAGTTGCTTATCTTATTATCGACATATTCGGTTTTCAGCTTTTTGCCTGAGTGCTCGCTTATCTTGAGCACTATGTCATTGAGGGAGTAGCTCTTTCCAGTGCCGACGTTGAATATGTCGTATCCTTTGAACTCTGATGCTTTTATCGCTGCAGAGACAACGTCGTTCACGAAGGTGAAGTCCCTTGTCTGGCTGCCGTCGCCGTATATCACTGCAGGCTTGCCATCCCTCATGGCCCATATGAACTGTGTTATAAGATTGGCATACCGCCCCTTGTTCTCCTCCCTCTTGCCGTATACCGAGAACAGCCTTATGCCAGTTGCATCAAGCCCGTAGAGCTTGCTGTATAGTTCTGCAAGCCTTTCCACATAATACCTCGCCTCTGTGTAGAAATCCGTCACTTTCGGATACATCTCTTCTGAATGCGGCGTCTTGTAGCCATTGTAAAGCGAAGAAGAGGATATAAATACGACCTTTGCTTTGTTTTCAATCGCGTATTTGTATACCTTTATCGCTCCTTCGACGACTTCGTTCGTCCTGTGGTTGTTTTCCTTGTACATAGGCGTTGACGAGTACATCCCGAGGTGGAATATGTATTCTGGGCTGACGCCAGCCTTGCTTATGTCCTTCGAATCTGCCTTCACGAACCTTACTCCGTTGTTTTTGACATCTTCTGCAATGTTCTTTTCAGTGCCCGTGTGCAGGCTGTCTATGAC
>DAIDAD010000076.1:0-306 GCA_027310795.1 Candidatus Micrarchaeaceae archaeon
AATCCATACTGATATAAAAAGGTTAAGTCGAGGCTGCCGGTGCGCCATGGAAACATTTAAACTTCTTTCCTGCCAGTTTTCCATTGCTAACTGCATGGTGTGTGATATGAGCGAGATAACAGACGAATACATGAAGGAGATGCTGCAGAAGACAAAGCCTTATACTGTGGTGATCCTTCACAAGACAGAGAAGATAAACGATGCGGGCTCTGACAAGGTAATCTGGGAGCACGGGCGCAGGAACCATGAGCTCCGCAGAGACGGGAAGCTCTGCATAGTCTGCCCTATAAGAGACGACAGCAGCGT
>DAIDAD010000076.1:316-3128 GCA_027310795.1 Candidatus Micrarchaeaceae archaeon
GAGACTAAAAAGCTGATGGACAGCGACCCGGGCGTGAAGGCAGGATTATTCATTTACGAGATGCACACCTCAAGGAGCTTCAAGGGAGATGCGCTTGATGGGTAAAGCGCTTCACGCTGCACGTTATGCGGTTAGATTGTCATTGATATGAATATTCGGTTGATTTCTGATGCTTACGATATTGCAGGTAATATACTCCATAATAATAGGGATAGTGCAGGGAATATCGGAATGGCTTCCGATAAGCAGCAAGACGCAGGTGCTTGTAGTTTCTCAGTACCTCCTGGGGCTGAACTTTTCGCAGGCATATACCTTTGGATTGTTCATGGAGATAGGCACCACGATAGCGGCTGTGGTGTACTTCAGAAAAGAGCTGCTGATCCTCATAAATGCGCTCATCGGAAGGGCGAAGAGCAAGGAAGAAAAGAACCTGCTCGTTTACGTAGTGATTGCAACAGTGATTACAGGAATAATAGGCGTGCCGTTTTACCTTGCCGCAGACTCGATAACAGGCATTTCCGTGGGAATACCCATGCTGATAATAGGCCTTGTGCTGATAGGCGACGCGCTTGTCATTAGGCATTCGAGGAGGAAGCAAAGGGAAGGCATGAACCTGAGGAAATTCAAAGACCTAAGCTTCAAAGATTATGTGCTTGTCGGGATAGCGCAAGGGATAGCGGCCCTTCCTGGAGTCAGCAGGTCAGGGATAACTACCAGCGCTCTTCTTTTGATGAAGGTTGAGGCCGATGTGTCCTTCAGGCTGTCGTTCCTAATAGGAATATTCGCATCGATAGCGGCTTTCGCCTTAACCTTGATAGTGTCAAAGGCGAATGTGATGGCAGCTCTTGCGCAGGTGAGCCTTTCAGGGATAGCGATTGCGATTGTCGTTTCTGCAATTGTCAGCTTCTTCCTGATAGACTTTCTTATAAAAATCTCAGGAAGGTCAAGAATAGTCTATGTAACTGGTGCGCTTGGGATAATCGCCATGGCAAGCGGGGCCATATACATAGTATTCGGATTATGATACATGATTTACGCTGATAAGAGCGTTTTTCATAAGCATTTATAATATTAAACGGGGCATGTATGAAGCGCAGCAGGCTTCACAGATGCTATATGTTCTAGGGGATGTTATTGGCAGAGATACTTGACAATGCTTGGACGGAGAAATACAGGCCTTCAAAGCTAAAGGATGTGATAGGGCAGAAGGCGATCGTGGACAGGCTTGAGGCCTTTGTAAAAGCGAAGAGCTTCCCTAACATGATCTTCGCAGGAAGCGCAGGCATAGGTAAGACCACTTCAGCTATAGCGATGGCGAAGGAATTGTATGCAGACAACATAAACCAGGCATTCCTAGAACTGAATGCGAGCGACACAAGAGGTATAGAGATAATAAGAGGCAGGGTCAAGGAATTCGCAAAGACCCTTCCTTTGTCAACAGGGCTCGTGAAGATAATCTTCCTTGACGAAGCTGATGCGCTGACTCCAGAGGCGCAGCATGCACTGAGGAGGACTATGGAGAAGTACTCTGCAACGACAAGGTTCGTGCTCAGCGCGAACTATGCTAGCAAGATAATAGAACCGATTCAGAGCAGGTGCGTGGTTCTGAGGTTCAAGCCGTTGAAAGAGGAGGAGATGATCGCATACATAGAGCGCATAAGGAAGAGCGAGGGCGTGAACATCTCTGAAGACGCGGAGAAGGCGCTGATATACGTGAGCGAGGGCGATTTGAGAAAACTAACGAACGTCCTCCAGAGCGCTGCGATATCGAACAGCAAGGTAACAGAGAAATCAATCTATGACATCGCGGCAAGGGCGCGGCCCAAGGAGATACTCTCGATGCTGGGCTTTGCGTTCCGAGGCGATTTCATAAGGGCGAGGAACGAGCTCGACAAGCTGCTCCTCGTATACGGGATGAGCGGAGAGGACGTGCTTGTGCAGTGCTACAGGGAGGCGATGAACCTTGAGGTCGATGAAAAGGAGAAGCTGCGCCTGATAAGCGCGATTGGAGAATACAACTTCCGAATAGTCGAAGGGGCGAACGATAGGATACAGATAGAGGCGATGCTTGCATCGCTTGCACTTACGGGTATTTCTGCAGGCAAGTGAATATTGTTATTTCCGTCTTGCATTCGCCTTTTTGAATTCTGAGACCGCCATTGCGTATATTTTCTTCAGGTTCTTTTCGTCCTCCGCTTCTGCGACTATCTTCACCTTTGGAGTTGTGTTTGAAGCCCTTGCAATGAACCAGCCGTCGTTTGTTATGACCTTGACCCCTTCCATTGTCATTATCCTTGCATTCCTCATGCCTTTAAGGCCCTTTGCCATGTTCTCGACAATCTCGAATTTCCTGCTGTCATCCACGTCGAATTCGCTCGCTATCTTTTTGTATTCAGGCAGCTCCTTTATGAGTTCGGACATGCGCCTGCCACGGTTTCCAATCAGCTGCGCAACTTTCATTGTTGCAAAGATAGCATCGTCAAAGCCGTATATCTCATTGAAGTAGAAGTGTGTAGAGTGCTCTCCGCCGAGCTTTGCGTTGTTCTTTATCATCTTGTCTATTATGAAGGCTCTTCCTGTCTTCGCCCTTATGCCCTTCGCGCCTTTCAGCCTTATCATGTCCTCTACAGCCTTCGACGAGCTCAGTTCATAGACAACCTTCTCCCCTTTCTTTATGTTGTTCTTTATCATCAATGCAAGGATTGTATCGCCGAAGAATGCGTTGCCTTTGTCATCAACGAACATCGCGCGGTCGCCGTCTCCGTCAAACGCTACGCCGAAATCCAGCCTTTTTCTTTTAACAAGGTTTCTC
>DAIDAD010000077.1 GCA_027310795.1 Candidatus Micrarchaeaceae archaeon
GAAATATATTACGATTATTACTATTACCACAACTATAATCACTGCAGCGGCTCTCCTGCGTCTTCCTGATTTTTGAACAGGCTGCGTTGTTTCAGCAGACGGCGTTGATTGTGCCGGTCCTGCGTTTTGCACTGCTTTCATCTGGGCAGGGTCGGCCTGCTGCACCGCGGGTTTTGGCACCGGCTGTGCAGTTGGCTGGGCTGGCTTAGGCTGCTGCGTTGCCTGCTGCATCTGCGGAGCTGCCATGAGGAAGCCCTGCTCAGTCAGAAGAATATCAACGTGCCCGCTCTTCACCTCGTAAGTGAGGAGCTGCTGCTTGCTCAGCTTGTATATGCGCATCGCAAGGTCCTTTGAATTAAGGCTTATCGCGTTCTGTATCTCCTCCGGAGAACGCTTGCCTTTTGATAGTTGAGATAGTATGTTTCTGTCAAGGCTGTCGAACTGGCCCAATGATTTCTGCTCCGCCTCGCTTAGCACGGCCTTGCCTTTCTCAGTGACAGCTATTGAATTCGGGCCTGGGAATATCGAGGTGAAGTCTATCATGTCCTTCTGCTTCAGCGAACCTGCTATGTTAGACGCGTCGAATATGCTCGAGTTTATCGCAGATCCGAATTTCTCAAGGGTTATGTCGCTTGAAATCTTCATCAGGCACGCAAGGTCTAAGAAGGTCACATCGTCTGGCATTTGGTCACCGGCAGGTTTGTCTTCTTGTCTAATAACGCTTTAAAAACAATTAAATATATTAGGGATAGATTATAATGTTATCTGATTTATTTTGTTATTTGCTTTGCGTGATTTTTTGAGAATGCGTTTTCTTGGCGGTGCTGGTGAAGTAGGCAGGTCTGCTTTTCTCATCGAGGATGGAAAAAGAATCCTTCTGGATTGCGGAGTGAAGGTTGAGACCAACACAGAATACCCCTTGCCCATCGGAAGGGTTGATGCCTGTATATTGAGCCATGCGCACCTCGACCACAGCGGTTTTCTTCCTTCGATATATGGGGAGAACAGTCCTATGACGTTCACAACGCAGCCGAGCATGGAGCTTGCCGAGCTGCTGCTTGAGGATTCCATGAAGATAGCGAAGCGCAGGCACGAAAAGCCGGGTTTCATGAGGGGCCAGTTCAAGGAGATGCTGAGCAGGTACGTGCCTTGCGAATACGGAGCAGCAAACGATTTTGACGGTTACAATATTACACTTCATGACGCGGGCCATATCCCAGGGAGCGCTGTTGGTTCGATAGAGAAGCAGAGCACCGGAAGGACGCTTGCGTACACCGGTGATTTCAAGTTTGAGGAGCAGACTCTTCAGCATCATGCAGAGCCGGTGAAGTGCGACATACTTGTGATGGAAGCGACGTATGGAGCAAAGGACCATACTGACAGGAATGAGTTGATACGCTCGTTCATAGAAGACGTGAGGAGTGTGATAGACAGCGGAGGCACAGCTCTCATACCCGTTTTTGCAGTGGGAAGGAGCCAGGAGATACTTGCTGTCCTGGAGGAGAACGGGCTTGCAGAACGCACCTACATGGACGGAATGGCGAAAGCGGCTACTGAGATAGTCCTTGTGCACAAGCGCTTCCTCAGGAACAGGGAGCTCCTTGCAGACGGGGTAAGAAAGGTGTCGATGGTCGAGATGCCCGGCAGCAGGAGAAATGCGCTGAAGGGCGGGACCATAATACTGACCACTTCGGGCATGCTCACAGGCGGCCCTGTACTGAACTACATTACAAAGATCAACAGCAGGTCGAAGGTCTTCCTTACAGGTTACCAGGTGGAAGGGACAAACGGGAGAAAGCTCATGGAGGGCAAGACCCTGATAATAGACGGGAAGAAGTTCAGCGTGAGGAATGAGGTCGGATTTTACGATTTCTCAGCACATGCCGGTAGGAAGGACCTTCATGAATATGCAAGACTGTGCTCGCCTGAAGAGATAGTCCTCGTGCACAGCAATTCTGAGAACGCTGCGGCTGCAAAGGAGAGCCTCACGTTGGAGGGATTCACAGTGCATGCCCCAAAAGTAGGGGATGCAATCGAGTTCAGCTTCTGAAAAATTAGAACTCTTCTGAACCGGAGTCTTCAGGGACTGCTTCGTCTGCGGACTGCGAGACTGCGCTTCCATCGCCCTTCTCCAATACCTCTATCTTTCCATACTTCCCTGCTGAAAGCTGAGGTTGTCCCTTGTACTCGCTGACATATCCGTTGGTGACCCTTATCTTGTCCCCTACGTCTATGCTGTTTATGTCTTTTTCCCAGAGCGAAAGCGTTATGCTGCCCGTGTCATCCTTTATAGTAGCGCTTGTCACTGTAAGCTGCTTGCCGTACTTCGTAACCACAGTCCTTGGGGGCTGTTTGTCGACTACCGTTGCCTCTATCTCTACGTTGCCCACTCCGCCCTTCAGTTCGTTGATTTTCATTGATTCACCGAAATTAGTATTTGATATTCTTTAGATAGTTATATTAATCTTTTTATTTCCGACGGCATTTTGAGTTTTTTAAATTACCCACGCCTAAAGGCGTGGGATTTCCATCAAGTAAATAGCCTCTTCTGCCTCTGATTGTTGTCTTCTCTAACATACCTCCTGACAATTTCATCGGTTACATTACTTACAGACCTGTAGAAGTAACCTCTGCCCCAGAAATGTCCACCCCAATACCTCTCTTTGACTTCAGGATGTGATCTGAACATACTATAAGAACTTGCACCCTTCAATAGGCCAATTGCATGTGAAACGGACAGGTATGGAGGTATCTTTGCAACGACATGCACATGGTCTTCCATTACGCCGAGCTCTACTATCTCTATGCAATGTTTCAGAGCGGCGTCCCTGATTGCATTTTCACAGTCTTTCCATAAAGACTCTTCTGCAAGGACGCCAAACCTGTATTTTGTCACCCACTGCAAGTGATATTCACTTGCACCGACCGAACGCGCATTGTGCGCCATGTTTTTATATTTATAGTTTCCACTATCCATGGTTTTCACGTCTCTGCGACCTAACGGTCGCATTGACAATTTTTCTACAGGAAAGGTTTTACGGCTTCTCATCCACATGCGTAAACGCAAGGGATTTCAAAGCCTACAGAAGACATTAAA
>DAIDAD010000078.1 GCA_027310795.1 Candidatus Micrarchaeaceae archaeon
AATTATACGCAATCATATTATAATCTTAACTAGTATTTATACTTTTGCATTTGTGAAATGCAATATAATCCTTTGTTTTAGTCGATATTTAAAGGCATGGAATATGGAGATCGAGAAGCTTGACGAATACAGGTTCAGGGTGCCGAAAGGGTCGTTTAAGGGCATGAATGCCGACGCCGTACTGTACTCATCTGACACGCTGATGGAGAAGCTGAAGCGGGATCGTACTATACAGCAGGCTGTGAACGCCACTACTTTGCCTGGCATATGCGGCAATGTTATGGTCATGCCCGACGGCCATGAGGGATACGGCTTTCCCGTCGGCGGCGTAGCCGCGTTCGACAGCGACGAGGGGATCATCTCGCCTGGCGCCATAGGGTTCGACATAAACTGCGGGATACGCGTGATAAAGACGAACCTTGACGAAAAAGAGGTTAAGAAGAACATACGCAGGCTCTCTGAAATGATATTCAACAGCGTGCCGAGCGGGCTTGACAGCAGGCTCAAGACAGGGCTCGGCGGCGATGACCTTGCAAGGGTGGCTGTAGAAGGCGCGGGCTACCTTGTTGAAAAAGGCTTCGGCACAGCTGACGACCTTGAAAGCATGGAGGAGCATGGGTGCATGCAGGGCGCGGATTTCTCGAAGGTCAGCCAGAGGGCGAAATCAAGAGGCAGGCAGCAGCTCGGCACTCTTGGCGCGGGAAACCACTTCCTTGAGGTGCAGAAGATAGAGAAGACGTTCGACAAACGGCTCGCTGACGCATACGGGATTTACGAAGGCCAGATAGTCGTCATGGTCCACACTGGCTCGAGGGGCTTCGGCCATCAGATATGCAGCGATTATCTGAGGATACTTGCGGAATACCAGTCAAGGCAGGGGATAAAGCTCGTCGATCCTGAACTGAGCTATGCACATGTGAAGAGCAAGGAAGCAGATGACTATCTGAAGGCGATGAAATGCGGCGTCAATTTCGCTTTCGCGAACCGGGAGATGATAACCGATATTCTGAGAAAGGGCTTTGAGAAGGTGTTCATGAAGAGTTCTGATGAAATGGGCATGGAGCTGCTCTATGACCTGTCACACAACATAGCAAAGCTCGAGGAGCATGTTTTTGACGGAAAACAGGTTAACGTTTATGTCCATAGGAAGGGCGCGACAAGGGCTTTCTGGAAAGGAAGGGCAGAGATACCGAAGAAATACAGGAATTACGGCCAGCCTGTGCTTATTCCCGGCAGCATGGGAACGGCAAGCTACATACTTGCAGGCGGAGAGGGCGCTATGAAAGAGACATTCGGGTCAGCATGCCACGGCGCTGGAAGGGTGATGTCAAGGCACCAGGCGCTGCGTGAGATCGGCGCGGACAAGACTCTGTCGTCAATGAAGAGCAAGGGCATAGAATTGATGGTGAGGGACGAACGCCTGATAAGCGAAGAATCGGAATGGGTCTACAAGGACATAGACGAAGTAATAAACGTTGTGAAGAACACTGGTCTTGCTGTTCCAGTGTCAAGGAATGTGCCTGTTGCAGTGATAAAAGGCTGATCATATCCCTACTGCTGAAGAGACCATCGTTATTTTACGGCCGAATGTGCGGTACTTTGGCAGGTCTGTGAAGGATGAGAGAATGGCGAGCAGGCTTGAAGCCTTGCTGAACTCTTTCTTGAATGCAAGGTGCTTTGCCGCATAGAATATTGCGCTCTGATCCTGCGCCTTAAGCGCCCGCATTATACTGGCCTCTGCGCGCTTGTCCTTTGCCTCGGTATAAAGCGCCATCGATGCGTGAATAAAAGCGGGACTTTTTGCATCCTTGAGGTTTGCAAGCGCTGTTGATGCGTGTGCAAACCTGTGCATCTTTGTCTCTGCCATTGCGTTTATATAGACCGAAGGCTCGTCAGCCGCTTTTGACAGCGCTATGATCTCTATTGCCTTGTACAGACATTCCCTGTATTTTGAATAAAGGTGCATTGCGCTGTACTTGTTCCTGAGCACTTCGTCGTTCCTGTTGTCCGCATTGTGCTCCATGAATGCTTTCAGCGTGTAATCGACATCCCAGTATGTGAAATCTGAGAGCGACTTGAATGAAGATGCAAGCGCATAAAGCACCTGCGGGTTTCCGTTAAGTGAGAGTATGTCGGCGTTCTCAGATGCTTCAAGGATTGCATTTTTTGATATAGAGGCGCTGATTACGTTCAGCTTTGCGGTGCTGTCAGAATCCGTTATTGCTTTGCCGTCAGCATTTATGATTGATTCGCATAATGGACATATGGAATATGCAGAGTCTGCGTGCATGTAATCTGTTGCACAGTAGGGGCATTTTGCCTTTGCGCTAGGGAGCTTGAATGCCTTTGCTTCCTTGTACACGTCCATGATTAAACAACAGCGTAAAACAATTTATAGTTATCTCAGCGTTTCCTCAATACAACGAAAAGGTGCATTTTGTCGAATGGCTCGAGGCTTATCGACTCTACGGTCTCGAAATGCGCTGAAACCGCCTTGAGGAACTCCTTGTATACAATCTTTGGGTTCTTCGACACGCTTATGCTCTGCGATTTTATTGCTACATACGCATAGCTGCCCTTCGCGAGCATTCGCGAATTGTTTATCAGTATCTGTGCCTGGTCCCGTGCGGCTATGTCCTGGTACAGCACATCCGGCGTGCCTACCTCGTCAGCATATTTCTCATTGTTCCTCGCGTCTTCAAGTATCGGGAGCATGTTGCTCCTGTGCTCGCATATTTTTATCAGGTCGCGCATGCTTCTTTCTGAGATTTCAATGCAGTACACTTCGCCAGTCTCGCCTGCTATGTCGCTCACATGGCTGCATGTCGTGCCTGTCGCAGCGCCGAGGTACAGCACCCTGCTGCCTTTCTTTATCTCCATGTGCTTGAGCCCCTTGAGCATTGCAGCTGCAAGTTTTGACCTGTACGGGTTCCAGAGCCTGTACTCTGTGCCGTCTGCAGTTACGAGATCCTCGCCATAGACCTTCTCCCCTTTTGAAAGGTTGATTGTCGCCAGCTTTCTTTCCACCCTGAAAACTCCGTCGAATATTTTTTGCACCTGCATAAGAGCACTCGTAGAGAT
>DAIDAD010000079.1 GCA_027310795.1 Candidatus Micrarchaeaceae archaeon
AAAGATAGCTGTGAAATAATAACATGAGGATTTTATGAAATGCCCATACTGCGGCAATGAGGACACGGAAGTCGTGGACTCAAGGGAAGTGCCGAACGAATCGAGCATAAGGCGCAGGAGGGAGTGCACCGAGTGCAAAAGAAGGTTCACCACTTATGAGAAATCTGATTTTGCAGGAGTGACAGTGATAAAGAGGAACAACACAAGGGAATCATTCAACAGGGACAAGATACTCGCAGGCATAATGCGCGCATGCGAGAAGAGGAAGATAAGCAGGGAAGCGATGGACAGGGTCGTGGATAAGATAGACGCTAAGATAAACGGCAATGACATAAAGGAGATAAAATCGAGTGCAATCGGCGACATGGTGATTAGGGAGCTGTTCAAGCTCGACCCCGTGGCATACATACGCTTTGCAAGCGTCTACAAGAACTTCGATTCGCCCTCTGAATTCAAAGAAGTAGTGAAGCTGTTCGAGGAAAGCAAGAACAAGGGCAAAAAACCAGTAAAAAAGAAAAGCAAAAAGAAGTAAAAATAAAGGCAGCTTCAGCCTCGTTTAAAGTAAAAATGAAGGAAAAGATAAAAGAAAAATCAATCGCACTTCGTGAAGCCGCAGGCCTTGCATATCACGCAGCCGTTCTCGTTGATGAATGCCATCTCGGTGCACGACGGGCACTTCTCAGGCTTTATCCCGTGAACACTGCTTATCGCTGACTGCCTGCCGTCTATCGCGTTCTGCGCAGGCTCGCTGTCAAGAAGTTTCTTTGCAATAGGCGGTGCGGTTATCCCTGCCACTATCTCAAGGCTCTTCGCTATCGCATCCGGAACGCTGTATATCTTCATTCCATGGTCCCAGCCTATAGATGAATTGGACTTTATGCCCTTCATGCTCTCTATGACTTCACGGACATCCCCGCCCTGCTGCAGGTATTTGCTTATCAGTCTGCCGATTGCTTCAGCATAGCTTTTCTCCTCGCTGCCCGTCTTTCCAAGGTTTATGAACACCTCTCTTATCGAAGTGCTGTCGAAGTTCGCTGTCAAATACATAGGGCTTCCGTTCGGCAGCGTCACCTTCATCGTCTGCCCGCTCAGAACCATATCCCTTCTCCATGCCAGCTCCTCGGCCTTCTTTTCAACGGGCTCGTTCTCCTTCTGCTCCTTTTTCTTCTGCTGCTCCTCAGTGATCAGTATGCCCTCTCTTGAGCCTTCTCTGTAGACGGTTATGCCTTTGCAACCTGATTCCCATGCCTGCATGTATATCTTACCAACTTCTTCAACAGAGACGTCGTTCGGCAGGTTCACAGTAGACGATATCGCGCTGTCAATATGCTTCTGTATCGTTGCCTGCATCCTTACTCTGAATTCCGCATCTATCTTATGGGCAGGCACGAAGAAGTCTGGAAGGTTGTCCTCGTCTGCTATGTTGAACAGGCGCATGTACTCCATTGCAAGCGGGTGGTACACCTTGTAGTATTCCTGGCTCAATGATTCCGACCTTCTTGTGTAGCTGAATGCGAATATAGGTTCTATGCCGCTAGATGTTCCGGCAAGGACCGAGACGCTGCCAGTTGGAGGAACGGTCAACACTGCCACATTCCTTAGCCCATGCTTTTCTATCCCATCCTTTATCTCATTGTTGAGCGTCTGTATGAAAGGCATTGACAGATGCTTCTTCGCATCGAACAATGGGAAAGACCCTTTCTCCTTTGCTATCTCCACGCTCTCCATGTAAGCGCAGCTCTTTATCCTTTCAAATAATTCATCAACGAATGCGAGCGCCCTCTCGCTGTCATACCTTATCTTGAGCTTCACCAGCATGTCCCCAAGGCCGGTTATGCCCAACCCTATCCTTCGGCTGCTCTTAGCTGCTTCTGCCTGCGCCTTCAGCGGGTGCCTTTCATAATTGTAATCAAGCACATCGTCAAGGAACCTTACGGAATATTTCACCGCCTTGTCAATCATGTCCCATTCCATATGCGCCTTGTCGGTGAAAGCGTCTTCGACGAACGCGGAGAGGTTTATGTTTCCAAGGTCGCAAGCGCCGTATGCCTGCAGCGGCTGCTCCGAGCATGGGTTCGTGCCTATGATTTCCATCCCGTTGTACTCGCTGGGCGAGTACTTCTTCATCGTGTCCCAGAAAATCAGGCCGGGCTCTGCCCAGTCCCTTGCAGACCTTACAAGCTCATCCCAAAGCTCCCTAGCCCGGACCACGCTATTCACCTTCCCAACCACACCGTTCTCAAATCTGAGCGCGAAATCCCTGTCGTTCTTGACAGCTTCCATGAACTCGTCGGTTATCTTTACGCTTATGTTTGCATACCTTACAGTTGCAAGGTTCCTCTTTATCCTTATGAACGAAAGTACATCAGGATGATCTACTCTTATCGTGATCATCAGCGCACCCCTCCTGCCATGCTGCCCTATAGTATGGGTGGTCTCGCTGAACAGGTTCATGAATGATACAGAACCTGTTGAATAGACCGCAGAATTGTTGACAGGGCTGTTTCGCGGCCTCAATATGCTTATGTCCGTTCCTACACCACCGCCATAGCTGTATGTGCGTGCGGCTTCCTTGCACCAGTCGAAAATGTCTTCAATGGTATCATTCTTTACAGGTATAACGTAGCAGTTGAGCAGAGTGGACTTCCTCGGCTGGCCAGCAGCGAAGAGTATCCTGCCTCCAGGGAGGAACCTGAAGTCTCCGAGCAGCCACTTGAACTTCTCATCCCATTCTTTGCGCTTCTCGGGAGAAGCCTCCACTTCAGAGATCACCTTTGCAACCCTTGCCCACATCTGATCCGGTGTCCTTTCAAGCATTGTTCCATCGCTGTCCTTCAGCGCATACTTCTCGTAAAAGACACGGGAGCGTATCTCATCCCCCTTGAAGAACTCGGAAGTCTCCTTAGGAAGCGCCACCAGCTCGGTCTTCTCCACAACAGTTTTTTCAACAAAATCAGTTTTTCCCTCTTTTTCCACGCCTATACCCCAGACACAACATATTGTGGCTTGAAAAAATCAAACCACTACCTATTGTATAAACAATAACCTATTTAAATCAAATTCAGCGC
>DAIDAD010000007.1 GCA_027310795.1 Candidatus Micrarchaeaceae archaeon
CCTTATGGCGCTTTTCAGCTCAATTTATATGTTTTCAACAGCTAGCGCCTACTTCAACGTGACTTATCTTAATACAACAGCCATACTCAACCACAATACAAGCGCACATGTGGTGGAAACCCTTACAATATTCGTTTCAAATTCTTCCATAGGGCAGTATGAGCAGGACCGAAGGGCGATAAACCTGACGCTTAGCGAATGGCAGAAGGCGCTCTCGACAAGCCTCATAGTAGAGCATATAATAAATCCGAGGACAAGCATATACGGGTTCACTTTCCTTCCAGGGCCGATTGGTTATACTAACAATTACGGAGGGACAGCGATAATAACCATGGACTATTACGTTTACAACGTGACATCTGTGCAGAATGTCGCACCGAGGCAGTTCGAATACACATTCAACAACTCCGTATTGAATTTCCAGCATACCTCGAGCGGGGAGCAGCTGCCTCCAAACACGCGCTTCAACATAGTGATACCGCAAGGCACCTCTGCGATATCCGTTTACCCTTCGCCTGACTCCCCGAACCCCAGCTTCACGGGCAACTATTCCGGGAAGACAGTTTTCTCATGGTACGAGAGCGAGCCGCTGAGCAAGTTCACCTTCGCTTACACCCAGCCCCAGTCGATGGAGAGCGAGGTAATAGACTATTTCTCAGGGCTTTATGCAGACTATGCCATTGAGATATACATTGCAATAATAGCAGCTGTGGTAATCCTTGGGGCATACGTGTACACGAGGGTAAAATAGGTGCGTCTGTGCATAGCTATGAGGAAAAGGTCCTGCTAGTATTGGAGAAGAAGGCAAGCGCAAGCCTTGAGCATTTGATTGAGGGCACAAAGCTGGGGAAGGACCAGGTGATATGGGCGCTTGACGGGCTGAGGCAGAAGGGCTTTGCAGAACTGCATTATGATGAAAAAGAAGAGGCTGTCCTTACCGACGAAGGAAAAGTTTATGCGGCTGACGGCCTGCCTGAAGAGCAGCTGCTGAAAAGGCTGGGAAAGAAGCAGATGCATACGAGCGGCATTCATGAAAAAACGGACCAGATAGGCTTGCAGTGGCTGAGGAGGAAGGGCCTTGTCGATATAGAAAATGGCAGCATAAAGGCAAACTCGATGGGGCTTGCGGTGATGAAGGAAGGCTTTCCGGAAGCACGTGCGCTCAAGGAGATTGCAGAAGGCACGGGCCTTGCAAAAATCCGCGGCAGGTACAAGGGCGCAGTCGAACTGCTTGAAAAGCGCGGGCTTGCCTCAATAGAGAAGAGCACCGGAATATCACATATAGAGATAACACAGAAAGGCAGAGAGGCTGCGCATGCGGAAGGGGAGGGAAGAAACGAGATAGGCGCGGTCGACAGGAACATGATAGTGCATATGGGCTGGAAGGGCAAAAACTTTTCTCCGTACAACGTCGAAGAGCCTGTTGAAAGGGCGATTACTGCGAAGATGCATGTGCTGCAGCAGACTATAGAAGAGATAAAAGACGCTTATTCTTCGATGGGCTTCAGGGAGATATCAGGGCCGACGATAGAACCCTCATTTTGGGTGTTCGACTCGCTCTTCATGCCGCAGGATCATCCAGCAAGGGACAAACAGGATACTTTCTACCTTTCAAACCCAAAGGAGATCGAGATTGAAGAGAAGGGATATGTAGGGGAGATAAAGGCTGTGCATGAGCGAGCATGGAGGCACTCATGGGAGCTTGACAAGGCGAAGCAGGCGGTGCTCAGAACCCATACCACGAGCGTGTCAGCGCGCTTCATACACCAGGCTATCGGCAAGCTGCTCTCCAAGGAGAGCAAAGAGAGGCTTCCAATAAAGGCTTTTTCAGTAGGAAGGATGTTCAGGAATGAGAATGTCGACTACAAGCACCTCGCCGACTTCTACCAGCATGACGGGATAATAATAGGCAAGGACCTTACCCTTGCAAACCTCTTCGACACTCTGATAAAGCTTTATGGAAGGCTGGGCATAAAGCTGAAGTTCAAGCCCTCGTATTTCCCATTTGTATAACCTGCTGCAGAGTTCTACGGCTTCTTAGAACGCAACAATGAATGGGTAGAGCTTGGCGGTTCAGGGATAATAAGGAGCGAAGTCACTGGCGTTTCTAGGAGCAGGATAAAGGTCCTTGCATGGGGCGCGGGTGTGGAGCGTGTGCTGCTGCTGAGGAACAGCGGCGTTGAATCGATTTCAGAGCTTTACAATAGTGGCATAGACACTGTGAGGAACATGAGGTTATAGCATGCCGGCGGTAAAATTCAACAAGAAGTATCTGAATTCCCTTCTCAGGTTCAAGATCAGCGATGCAGACCTCAAGGATCGCATATCGGAGCTTGGACTTGAAGTCGAGGACATAACTGCAGACGAGATAATGATAGAGTTCAACACTGCAAGGCCTGACCTTCTCGACCCTGTAGGGCTTGCGAGGGCGATACGCTACTTTCTGCACAAGAGCGACAGGTTCCATTATACCATAGGGAACAAAAAGCCGGAGCTTACGATAAACGTCTCGAAGAATGTGCTGAAGGCAAGGCCATGCATAGGAGGGGTCGTTGCAAAGGGCATCAGGTTCGACAGCGTCTCTCTGCAGCAGATGATGGTTTTTGCTGACAAGTTCTGCGACACCTTCGGAAGGAAGAGGAAAAAGATAGCGATAGGCATGCATGACCTTGATTCGATAGCATCGAAGGAGCTTTCATATTCAGCGTGCACAGATGAGAGATTCGTGCCGCTGAATTCAAAGGAACCAGAGAACTTCAGCAGCATACTGAAGAACAGCAAGAAAGGGATTGAATACGGAAATGCGATAGAAGACGAGGGAAAACTGGGATATCCTGCGCTCAAGGATTCAGAAGGCGTGCTTGCTCTTATTCCGATAATAAATTCGGACAGGACAAAGGTCACGACAGCAACAAAGAACATGTTTGTAGACGTTACAGGAATATCTGATTACGCTGTTGAGAAGAGCGTCGACCTTCTTTCTGCAATGCTCATGGACATGGGTGCGGATGTGCTGCCTGTAGCGGTAGCCTCGGGCTCCAAAAAGAAGATTTATCCGGTGATGGAGCAGAGATTCATATCGATAAGCCCAGAGGACCTGACAAAGGAGCTCGGCGTCGCATTCGACTACAGGGGCGCGATATCCCTTGCAAACAAGATGGGCTACGAGGCCGCGCTCCTCAGGGGCAAGATAAGGTTCAGCGTGCCTGAATACAGGCTTGACATAATAAACGAACAGGACATAATAGAGGACATAGCGATAGCTTACGGATACGATTACATACAACCGATGGAATTGCCATACTACCAGCCAGGCTCTCTTGAACAGGTCACAATTAGGAACAGGTCTCTGGAAAATGCGCTTATAGGAATGGGGTGCACGCAGGTGATGAATTCTTATCTTACAAACGAGTCCATCAATTACGAAAAGATGAATATTAAGGTGGAAACGGGAGAGCGCGTCGCGCTTGCTAATTCTGTCAATTCCTCGATATCTATGGTGAGGACATGGCTGCTGCCCTCGCTGATGCTGAACCTCGGCAGGTCGGGGCATGCGAAGATGCCGCACAAGCTGTTTGAGCTGGACATGGCCTTTACTGTGAAATCTGGAAAGCCTGTGGAGCAGTACCATCTTGCAGCCGCAATCTCTGATCCGAAGGCAAATCTGAACGACATAAAGGCCGTGATAGAGGAGCTGATGTATCTGAACGGCGTAAAATACAGCTTTGCAAAGTATTCGCATAAGAGTTTCATAGAAGGAAGGTGCGGCAGCATAAAGGCGAACGGAAAGGCCATCGGATTCTTCGGAGAGCTGCACCCAGTTGTATTAAGCAGCTTCGGGATAGAGGAACCGGTGTCTGCCTTTGAGATTAATCTTGATGCGTTTACTTCACAGGCTTCTGTCTGATGAATTCGATCTCTTCTTTTTTAAGGTTGAATTTTTCTTCCATGAAAAGCATGGTCTCCTTTTCTCCGTTAACCTCTGCGCCGTGCTCAATCATGCTTCTCAGCAGCGGCATATACCCGTTCACTATCTCCTTCCTGTTCACATGGAATATAGGCGAGAGCTTGTCGGCTATGGTTTTTATGTACTGCCTATCTGATTTTGTCGTGCTGAGGTACTTTATCACGCTCGGGAAGAGATACGGGCTCATCGTGTTCACGTATCCGCTGTTCTGCAGGCTCACCCCGCCTGACATCAGATCGTTCGCATATCTCAAATAGCCGTAATAGTTCGTCCTGGAAGCGTTGTTGATGAACCTGCTTGCCAGCGCAAGCACAGCGTATGCGTTTGCGATGTCCTTCTTCGATGTATACCTTACAGGTATGTTCTGTTCCACCCATTTGAGCAGCATGTCCTTGTCTACTTCCGATGTCAGGGCTGCATTTCTCGATGAGAGCTTTCTTGATGTGAATATGCGGTCGAGGACTGCGAATACCTCGACCCTCCTGTCCCTTGTGCCAAGGCAGTCGAGAAGCTCCGGGCTTGCACCGACCATCGCCTCGAGGTCGTTTAGCGCTGCCCTTACGTCGCCGCTTGCGCGCATTGCGATTATGTCGATTGTTGCGGAATCCATCTCCAGCCCTTCCTTTTTGAGCACAGACTTGAGCAATTCGATTATTTCGAGCGTTGAGGGCTTCTTGAACTCTATTCTTTCCACCTGGTCCCTTAGGAAGATTAATCTTCTGTCCCAGTAGTTGTTCGCTATGAGAAGTATAGGGCTTTTTGACTCGCGAAAGAGCTTTGATATTATCCCTTCAACGCCTTTGTCGAACTTTGCAGAGATTTCGTCGATTTCATCAAGTATTATTATCACCTTGCTGCCGAAGAGGTTCCTTGACGTAGTAGCTGGAAGCAGCTTCTTCTGAAGAGTCTCAGAATCCCGATAGTCGCTCGCGTCGAATTCTATTATCTCGAAGCCGTTCGAATATGCGAATGCATGCGCAGCTGCGGTTTTGCCTACTCCTGGAGGGCCGTATATCATGAGCGGCCTTGTCTTTCTTCCTGCTTGCACTTCTGCGCCGAAGTTCACCAGACGCTCGGTCTGCATCCTGTTCCCTATCAGCATGTTGAGAGTAAGCGGTGTGTATTTCTCGCAGAAGGACATGCTATTAAATCACCTGCAAGGAATATAATATTTGCCAATTACTGATAAGTGTTCCAGCGCTCCGATCGTCTAGTCCGGTCAAGGACGCAGGCCTCTCACGCCTGTAACCCGGGTTCAAATCCCGGCCGGAGCAACTGAAATTTGGGATATTGTGGATAACAGCAAAGTTATAAAACTAACATTGGATTACGTGAAATCCAGCATGCAAAAAGAGGGTAGCGGGCATGACTGGTGGCATGTGTACAGAGTGTGGAAACTGTCGCAAAAGATAGCAAAGGAAGAAAAAGGCGCAGACCTGACTGTGGTGCAGCTGGGCGCGTTGCTGCACGATATCGCTGACTGGAAATTCAACAAGGGTGATGAAAGGGCTGGGAAGAGAGTTGCAAGGAAATGGCTGGAAAATATAGGCGCAGGCCCTGAAACAATAAACAAAGTTTGCTACATTGTAAGGAATGTCTCTTTCAAAGGCGCTGGAGTAAAGGATAAGATGAAAAGTAAGGAGTGGAAGATAGTCCAGGACGCTGACAGATTGGATGCATTAGGCGCTATCGGCATTGCCCGCACATTCATGTATGGGGGCTACAAAAGGCGTTTGATTTATGATCCGGAATACAAGCCAGAAAAGCATAGGACTTTTGCGGAATATAAGTCATCGAATTCCACTACCATAAATCATTTTTATGAAAAGTTGCTGCTTCTCAAAGACAGGATGAACACCAGAACGGGCAAAAGGATGGCTGTGGAAAGGGACGCTTTTATGAGGGAATACCTGAAGCGGTTCTTCAGCGAATGGAAAGGCTACAAATGATATAATATGGATTATCGCGGCCTGGGTTTTTTACCGAAAGGCATAAATATGTGCAAGTACAAAAGGGTTATGAAAGAATTTCAGGTAATGACAGATTGTCTTATCCTAAAAGTTTAAGATAAATGAAGCGGTAAATCTAAGCATATTCATTTTTTGACATATTTGAGATTTTAACCGGTTCATGGTTTATGAAGAATCATCAGGTTTATCTGGAATCCTTTCAATTTTATAAGAATCTGAAGCCCGGAACAGGGCTTGTAAAGATATAAAAACCTTAAGTTGCACATAATCTTGCTGCCAATTTTAATTTGTAAATACGCAGCAGCGTGCAGCATTTCACGGAACAAGGTCTATTTTATGAAACCGAGCTTGGAGAATAAACTCATCGCAATAGTAAGGATACGCGGCACTTACGGAGTAAGGCATGACATAAAGGAAACTATGAAGCGCATGAGCCTTGACCGTGTTAACAGCATAGTGCTTCTTTATGGGAACAAGTCGAACATAGGAATGGTGAAGAAGTGCGGCGATTTCGTGACTTACGGAGAAATAGACGATGAGACGCTGAAACTCTTGCTTGAGAGCAAGAAGCTGAAGCTTGAGAAGGACGACATTGACGGCATTTCAAACGGCAAGAAGAAGCCGAGCGAACTGGTGCACATGCCCATAAGGATGCATCCCCCTAGGAAAGGGTACAGGAGCATAAAGACAGGGTTCAACGCGGGCGGAGACCTTGGATACAGGGGAATGGAAATAAACAAACTGATAAAGAGAATGGCATAGATGATCTAATGGTATTGCGATTGAAGAAGAAGAGCAGGAAGTTCCTCGGAAGCAGGAGCTGGGGAGGCGGCAACATAAAGAACAGAAGAGGCTCTGGAGACAGAGGGGGAACGGGCCGAGGAGGGAAGAAAGGCAAGTTCACGCACACTGTAGTTTACGAGAAAGATAGCATAAGGAAGGTGGGCTTCAGCCCATGGAGGAAGAAGAACTATTCAGAGATTAATCTTGAGGATATATCAAGGAATATCGATAATCTTAAGAAAGGCAATGAAATAACGCTCCGCGGATACAAAGTGCTGAGCAGAGGGCAGCTCAGCCAGCCTGTGAAGATATCTGCGCTTTCATTCTCGAAGAAAGCTGAAGAGAAGATAAAGGCTGCAGGCGGGGAAGCGGTAAAGCTTTAGTGTATATATGGAAAAATTAAGGATTGCTTTTTACACCGACACTTATCTTCCGAACGTTGACGGCGTAGTCACTTCGATAATAAATTTCAGGAAGGAGCTTGAGCGCAGGGGGCATGATGTATATGTATTTGGCAGCGGAAGCCCTTACAACAAAAGGAAGTATTCAAACGACAAGACCTTCCTTTACACAGGGCTTAGCTTCAAGCCTTATCCGCAGTACAGCATTGCGATATTCCCTTATAATTCATCGCTCAAGCTCAGGTCCATAGGCATAGACATAATACATTCGCAGACTCCTTTTGCAATGGGTTTTTCAGGCCTTATGGCAGGGAAGATGTCCCAGTATCCTGTGGTAGGTTCGTTCCATACATTTGTCAACAACAAGTACATCGTCGAGCATTATTATCCGAAGAGCAGGCCTGTCAGGAAATTCGCGAGCGCGTACATGAAGAAATACCTCAGGTTCTTCTACAGGAGGTGCGACGCTGTGATAGCGCCATCCATGACTGTCGAGCGCATGCTGAAGGCAGGCGGGATAGGCAATGTAAATGTGGTGCCGAACTGCATAGACACTGAAAGGTTCAATGATAAGGTAGATGGCACGGGAATAAGGAAGGAATACAGGATAAAGGACAGGGACAAGGTCGTGCTTTATGTAGGCAGGCTTTCAAGGGAGAAGCGTGTCGAGACGCTGCTCAGGGCAGCGAAGCTGCTTGTCAAGAATGACAATAGGATAAAGATATTGATAGCAGGCAGGGGCCCTTCCGAGCAGTATTACAAGGACATGGCGCACAGGCTTGGCCTTGGGCACAGCGCAAGGTTCATAGGCTTCGTCGACCAGAAGAAGCTCCCGGAAGTGTATGCAGCTTCGGACCTGCTCTGCATGCCCAGTACTTTTGAGACGCAAGGAATAGTCTCGATAGAGGCGATGGCTACAGGAAAACCTGTTGTTGGAGCAGACTTCCTTTCCACAAAGGAGATGATAAGGAACAATTTCAACGGCGAAAAGTTCGCAGCTGGAGATTACAGGCAGTGCGCAAGGAAGATAGATAAGGTTTTAAATAATACGAAACCTTATATTAAAAACGCAATAAGCACAGGGCGCAGTTTCTCTTCAGAGAAGATGACTGATAAATTGGTGGAAGTTTACAAACTACTTTTGTACAAGCAGGCGATAGACTGAGCGGCAAGGATAATCTGGAAGAAAAAAAGCAGAAGGAGACGGGCACAGTAGCTGCAAAGGAGCAGAAACCTGACAAGCTGGAAGAGATTAGGAAGCAGATAGACACTGAAAGGAGGAAGGGCGCGTCCATAGCCAATATGATAAAGGCTACTAAGCGCAGGCTTCTTTACAAGCTTGATGAAAAAACTGCAGTATCGAAGCTGGCGCAGATGAGCCAGAGGCGCACGAAGGACATAAGGTTCCTGCGCCACAGGAAGAACGAGATAGACTTCAGGATATCCACAGAGGCATTCACGCTTGAAGCGGAGAAGGACCTCATAAGGAAGAGGAATGCGGTTGAGAAGGAACTGAACGAAGCGACAAAGAGCTACAAACTAAGGAAAAGAGTTGAATTTATAGACAGAAGAGTTGAAGAAATGAACAAACAGATAGAAACGATGTCTGCACAGCTAAAGGAATCGAACAAGAGACTTGACGATTACTACAATGAGATGCGCAGACTGAACGGAAATGAAAGGAGAAGAAGGGAGCCGTCAAGAGATGACAGGCGACAGAAGCAGCAGGAGATAAGCATCGCGGACATTGCCATAATAAACAAGGAGGAGAGCAAGCGCGAAGACGACAGCTCGGTGATGAATTGAAGGTCACGTTCTTAGGCGCGGCCGGAGAAGTCGGCAGGAGCTGCATAGTCGTAGAAGACAGCGGAACGAAAGTGATGCTCGATGCGGGGATAAAGCTTGGCAAGAAGATAGAGTTCCCGCAGTTCGACAGGGACTATCTGAAGGACCTTGATGGCGTAGTGCTCAGCCATGCGCATCTCGACCACAGCGGCTATCTCCCGCACATATATTCCAGCGGTTACCAGGGCACTGCGTTTGCTACAAAACCCACGTTCGAGCTTGCGAACGTGCTTATAAGCGACTATATGAGATTGTCGAATCCGGAAGAGGTGACGAAGGACGGGCTCGCGCTCATGCAGAAAAAGCACAAGCTCATCGAATACGGCCAGGAATTCAGGATAAAGAACCTGCGGATCAGACTGCTCACGGCAGGCCACATACTCGGAAGCGCGATGATTGAAGTTGCTTCTGACAGCCACAGGCTGCTTTATACAGGTGACTTGAACCTTGTGACCACGAAGCTGCTTGAATCTGCAAATAACCAGAACCTCAAGGCCGACACCCTTGTCACTGAAAGCACATATGCTGGCGAAAAGGATGTCTTCAGCCCGGAAAAATCGATAATGGATCATATGGTGAGCAGCATCAACGACACCATAACAAGAGGTGGAAAGGTGATAATACCTAGTTTTGCGGTGGGAAGGGCGCAGGAGGTGCTGCTTCTCCTTGACGACTACATGAGATCCGGCAGGCTGCAGAAGGTTCCGATATATATCGACGGGATGATAGGCAAGGCGATGCGCATACACAGGCACAACGTAGTGTACTGCAGGGACGAGCTTCAGAAGAGGATACTCATGAACGATGACGATCCTTTCAAGAGCCCGAACTTCAATACGATAAAGGCGAAGGGCGAGAGGAAGAAGATAATCAACAGCACGGAATCGGTGATAATAGTGACGACGAGCGGCATGCTGACAGGCGGCCCTGTTGTCAGTTATCTAGAATCGCTTGCAAAAGATTCTAAGAACAAGGTCATGCTCGTAGGATACCAGGCAGTGGGGACTCCCGGAAGGGAGCTCTTCGACGGCAAAAAGGAGATAGTGATAGATGAGAAGACCATAAAGATTGGACTTGAAGTGCAGACCTTCCATATATCGGGGCACGCTGACAGGCCGCACCTTGTCAGGTTTGCAAAGTCGCTTAAGGGCATGAAGAACCTCTTTGCGGTGCACGGGGAAAAAGCCAAATCTGTCGAGTTTGCGGGGTACATAGGAAATGAGCATAAGTACAATGCAATCGCCCCTGAGATAGGTTCATCGCACAATGTATGAGGAATCTCAGACACGTCTCTTTATGCGGCGCCAGTAAAGCGCGAGCCCTATCACCAGTATTATGACGATTGCTATGAGCAGCAGCGACACCGTGCTGATGTGCGGCGCGTAAGAGGAATAGCCGCCTGCGTTCGGAGGTATCGGAGCTTTCACAGGAAGCGATGAGAGGTTGGAACTGCTGTTCGTTGGCTTAGCCGTTATTACTCCTGTAGCTATCACGTATAATGCATGCAGCATGCGACCATCGCATACTATTTTATTGTTGAGCATTAAATAATCTTATGTTGCATAGCATGAAGCTCCAAAGCTCATTTGAATACTTAATGGCGTACGGCTGGTCGGCTCTGATAATAACGGTGGCACTTCTTGCGCTTTTTGAGTCAGGGGCGTTCGGTGCAGCATCGTTATACCCAGTGTCCCTGCCAGGCTCATGCACTGTTGTAAGGCCCCAAGGCCAGATGTCGACGCAATTCATAAGCCTCTCTGGCACATGCTCTACCGGCATACCTGAGAGCGTTGCAGCGCTGCAGTGCAGCTGGCCCAACGTTGCAATCTGCAATCCCAATAATATCGCAATAAACGTGAACAGCTCAGTGAATCCTGTAACGTTCACAGTGTGGTTCTGGGAGCCGCCGGATTACATGGGTTCTGCTTATGGAGGCGTCCTTGTAGCGCTTAACGGCAGCGACCCCACGCTTTACATCGGCGGCACTGGCGGGCAGCTCTGCGGCTCTATAATGAGCAGCTCAGCGACTTACTGCAGCCCTGCAAACATAGTGCCTGCGAGATGGAACTATGCAGTTGCTACAATGAGCAGCTCTGCATTGGATGTTTATCTTAACGGCAAGCTGGTCGCTTCTGGGCCAGGAGCCAGCATATCGAACGACATAGCGGGCAATATAGGGCTGCAGGCATGCAACTGCTTCTTCAGCGGCGGACAACCGGTAGGAGATTATGACAGCGGTTACCTGTACAACGTGCAGATATACAACACAACACTCTCTGCTGCAGAAGTCAACGCGCTGTATGCGGAAGGGATAGAAGGTCCTCCGATAGACCTTAGCCACCTTATAGGCTGGTGGCAATTGAACAGTAATGCAAACGATTACAGCGGAAACGCATACGACGGCAAACCTTACAACATAACATGGGACCAGAACTGGAAGAGCACATACGTCGGGCAGCAGACGTGACGGCACGCAGAGCTCGTATGCCATAATAAAGTATAAATACCTGAAAAGTTACAGGT
>DAIDAD010000080.1:0-2708 GCA_027310795.1 Candidatus Micrarchaeaceae archaeon
CTATTAATAAAGCATAAAGGATAAAAGTTTATATAAGATTAATCTGATGCAGAGTAGGGGTGTTGGAAATGGTATTGGAATTGATAGCAGCAGCGGTCGTAGGGATTATAATACTGATACTGATAGCGATAGGCGCCATGTACAACGGGCTAGTCGTGAAGAGGAACAGGGTCAATGATGCGTGGGCGCAGATAGACGTGCAGCTCAAGAGAAGGTACGACCTGATACCGAACCTGGTCGACACAGTGAAGGGCTATGCGAAATATGAAAGAGGAGTGCTCACGGATGTGACTAGGCTCAGGGCTTCTCTTGTATCAGGGTCCGTGCAGGACAAGGCAACGGCAAACAACCAGATAAGCCAGGCATTGAAATCGATATTCGCAGTTGCCGAGAACTACCCTGACTTGAAAGCGTCTGATAATTTCAAGGAGCTGCAGCAGCAGCTAGAAACTACAGAGGACAAGATTGCATTCGTGCGAACTTCATACAACGACTATGTCCTTGATTACAACAATGCGACCCAGGAAGTTCCCGGCGTATGGGTCGCATCAACTTTCAACTTCAAGAAGGCCGACTTCTTCCAGGCGCCTGAGGGAGAGAAGGCCCCTGTAAAGGTCGACTTCAGCGACCTTAACCAGCCGCAGCAGCCTGCGCAGCAAGGTCCGCAGCAAGGAGCATCCAGCAATACCGCGTCGAAGGGCGCAGGGAAGGGCAAATGACTATTGATAGGTGTGCAGTTTGGCAAATTTCTTTGATGAGATAGCAAGGAACAGGCTCAAGTCGATAATACTGATGTGCCTGTTCTCATTGTTCTTCTTCGCAGTCATATACCTCTTGGTTTTGGTCCTCGGCGGAGGCGTGTTCGGGCTTTTCTTCGGAGGCATGCTGATAATCGCGTATGCGCTTTTCTCGTATTTCTACGGCTCGCAGATGGTGCTCAGACTGTCAAGGGCGAAGATAGCTGATGAGAAGAAATACCCGCAGCTTTATTCCATCATAGAAGGGCTTTCATCCGCTGCGCAGCTGAAGATGCCGAAGGTGTACGTGATAGACACTGCTGATCCCAATGCCTTTGCTACAGGAAGGAACAGGAAAAACGCGTGCGTCGCAGTCACCACCGGGCTGTTGAACATGATGAACAAGGAGGAGCTCGAAGGCGTCCTTGCACATGAGATCTCGCACATTTACAACAACGACATACAGTTCATGATGCTCGCGATAGTCTTCGGCGGAGTGATAGGGATAATCGCAGCAGTCCTCAGGTATTCTTTCTTCTTCGGAGGGATTGGAAACGAGCGCGGAGGGGGCGGAGGCGTATTGCTTATAATAGAGCTCGCCCTTGCTATAATCGCGCCGATTATAGCGATGCTCATCAGGCTCGCCATATCAAGAAGAAGGGAGTACATGGCTGATGCGAACGGCGCACGTATGACAAGGGATCCGATGTCCCTTGCAGGCGCCCTGAAAAAGATAAAGGCATTCGGCCAGGCGCCCATGAAGAACAGGGTGCAGGCGAATGCAACGCAACAGAAGCCCCAGGCACAGCCCCCTGTCCACAGGGTGGATCCGATAACCTCTTCATTGTACTTCACAAACCCCATAAGCATGAGCGCGATATCAAACCTGTTCTCTACGCACCCGCCGATAGACGAGAGGATAAAAAGACTGCAGAACATGCACTAGCAGGTTTCTGTTCCTTAATTTCAGACGCATGTTTGTGCAGGGGGTGAGATTTGAACTCACGAAGGCGCTAGGCCACAGGATCTTAAGTCCTGCGCGTTTTTCTGTGGCTCCTTTGCCAAACCAGACTCTGCAACCCCTGCATTTCAGCTCAAGCGTACATCGAAGGGCCGCTGGCCGCGGTGTCGGCAGCGTTCGCATACTGCGCATGCGTGTCCTTCACGTTCTTAAGCATCTCCCGTATCTTCGCTTCAACTATCTTTGCTTCTTTGTCGAGAGCAGTCAGGTCTATGTTCAGTTCTATCAGTTTCTGCAGGCCCTGTATCGCAAGCTCCGCGTACTTCGGGTCCATTATCGCAGGGTCTACCTCGACAAGCACGTTCGACGCGCTTATGCCGTACAGCCCGGCGTTTATCAGAAGAATCGCGTTGACGCCTGCGACAGCGCCTTCTGCTATCGGCTTCATCCCGCTGGCACTTGCCTTCTTCAGTATGTCGTCAGGGCCTATTATGTAGAGCGTATCCTTCGGGGTGCGCACGGACATGCCGCTTATCGATATTATCTTCTTTATCTTGCTTTTCTTGCAGAAAGAGATCACTTCCATTGCTACGTCGCTCACCGCGTCGGCAGGTATCACGAACTCTGCCATTATGAGCGCAATCTTGAACTTGTCGCTCTTGTACAGCCTTGCAGGATACATGGGCACAGAGCCGTGAATCGCAGCTATCGGCGGAAACCTCTCGCTTGTCACGTATCCGATGTATTCCGGGGCGAGCTTGTCTATCATGTAGCTGACGGCCATAGGGCCGACGAGGCCTGCGCTCGGGAAGCCCTCTATAAGCGTGTAGCCTGAAAGGTCATAGTCCTTGAAAAGCTTTATCTCTACCATGAATATCAGTATTCTTTAATCAAAAACGTTTAATAAGCTTTTAGAGCCTGCAGAGCACGCGCGCGTTTTTCCCTCGTATATGCCGATGGTCAAATCTCGGTGATAACTATAAAAATCCTTCGACGTATATACTATCGTG
>DAIDAD010000080.1:2769-3034 GCA_027310795.1 Candidatus Micrarchaeaceae archaeon
AGAAAATCCGAAGGGAAGACGGCTATATTTATTTCCTAGGAAAAGATGGCGCAGTCTGGAAGACTCCTATGAGAAACAATCCGAGAGGGAGGAAGGCAATGGTAAGCGATGAAAAGGTTAGAAGGCAGGAAGGCTACCTTTACTTCATAGACAAGAGCGGGTATGTTTCCAGGACGAAGATGAACAGGAAGGGAAGAGTTTCAAGAAAGAGAAGAAGATAACTCTTCAGTTTATTTTCTTTTCTTTTCTTTTTTTTACATTATTT
>DAIDAD010000081.1 GCA_027310795.1 Candidatus Micrarchaeaceae archaeon
TCTACAGGAAAGGTTTTACGGCTTCTCATCCACATGCGTAAACGCAAGGGATTTCAAAGCCTACAGAAGACATTAAAGGATTTGGTGCCTCTTTCAGTCATCAGATGGTGGTGGTCAGGCCTGTGGAAAGCTGAGATGCAAGCGCTGGATTCAGTGAAGAAATGGCGACTGCGATTGCTAACAGCGCTATTATGCTCAATATGACTGCAGGCACAAGCCATGACAGAACGGATACCACGCCGCTCACTTTCTGGAACCTCATTATGTATATTGTGAGCAATACAAAGGACCATATTGCGAAGACCATGGCTGAGACTGAAAACGTAAGCGGGGCAAGCCATATGAAAAGAATCCCCGGGGCAGTTGCGTATGTTGCTGCGGAGAAAGTTGCAGCGTAGTCGTTTGCGAATTTCCTGAAAAGGAATTTGCCGAAGAAGTGGTACACAGCAGCGTCTATGAATAGGCCTATCACTTCGCCTATGAACACAATCGCCAGCCAGAGCACCCCGTACAGCGGTCCTGCGAGTATGCCTTCTATTATTGCGACTATTATCCCAGGTATAAGTGCGAACGAGTAATAGAACTTGACTGCTTCCGATATAGACATCTGCTTCATGGAATTGGGATGCAGCATGGCTTCCCATGCGTTTTTCAGCGGACTGATAATGTCAATCATACGACCAGACCTTACTCTGCCTTTTGTTTAATAAGCTTTTCTTTATCCATAGGCATTTCAGCCCACTGTCACTTTTATATTTGCTGCCTTGACAGCAGATGTGGAAGGGCCTCCTGAAGTAGGGCTGTAGTTTAGCCAGACATAACCTGAGAACTGGCTCCCTGAAGAGTCGCCATTACTGAATTCGTATGATGGCACCTGGAAGGATACCGGCTGCAGGCTCGCGGAGTACAGGGTGCCGATTGAGTTCGAGGTTATGTTCTGTGGGAAGCCTTCGCTGTTCAGAGGGGACGTTGCAGGTGCGATGGAGACTATGGCGCCGTAGTTGGGATAGCCTGACTGCTGTTCAAAATTGATTGTGATAGTGATGTTTCCGGAGCTTGACACGTTGGCCGTGGGTTGCGAGCATATGTAACTAGAGTATGATATGCATGTAGCGCTGAGGAAGGGGCTCCCTGTGCCGAAAGACCCGGTAGTGTTATGGTGGCTTACTACAGGCACGTTGCCATGGACGAAGGCCGCGCTTAATGCGCTGGTGATGGACCCGCCTGAGATATAGATTAGGATAAATGCAAATACAAATAGTATTATTACAGGCACAAGCCATGACAGAGCCGCTGCGACGCCGCTGACCCTCTGGAGCTTCATCAGGGACATTGTGAGGATGACCAGCCCCCAGATTGAGAATGCTGCGTTTGAGAGTGAGAGTGTCAGGGGTGTTATCCAGTAGAAGAATACCGTAGGTATCATGTAATATGTGACAGCGGAAAAGGTCGCGAAAAAGCTGCTGGAGAATTTCCTGAACAGGAATTTTCCGAAGAAGTGGACTACTGCGGCTATTATGAATAAGCCTATTACATTAGCTATGAAGATTGTAATCAGTGCCGACACAGCTCCGGGAGCGCCCAGAATTAAATATGCAACTATGATTGCGATTATCCCAGGTATCAGCGCATAGGAGTAATAGAATTCTACCGCTTCTGTTATAGAGATGGCGTTTGCAGAATACGGGCGTGTCGCTATGCCGAACGCCTGTTTTATTGCACCTATTATGTCAACCATGAGACCAGATAAAAAACGTTATTTTATTTAATAAGCTTTTCCCTCAGCGATTTTATAGTGCCTGATGTCTTAATAGTGTATATCCCGAGCCTTTTGCCGCTGATTTCCTTGATGAACGACAGCGCGAGTATCGCGTGCTCTTCCGTGTTCCTGTGCACCCTGAGTATGAATTCGTTCTGCGACGCAGGGATTATCTTCGGCATCGTGTATGAATAAGTCGCTGTTCCGAGAGCCTTCAGCATCTTTTCCTCAAGCGACTTCTGGTTCTCAATCAAGGACATGTCTATCGGCACCGACGTCTGGGCCAGCAGGTACCTGTTCTTAATCCTTTTCGCCATATGCAACACCTAGAATGCTGAGTGCCTCTTTTTCATCTCCGCTGAACCCGAGGAACTTTGCCATGGTCATGAGCTGCCTTGCGGATAACAAATACTCTTCGGATTCTGCGAGCGTTATCGGCGATGCTTTTGCCTTGGACTTCCTGCAATACTGGAGCGTCTTCCTGTACAGGTATATGGATTTCAGCTGCGCCTTGCCTTCCTGCCTTATCGCATCGTTCACGTTTATGAAAAGCACCTTGTTTGAGTCAGCGACCATCGCAATCAGCCTCTTTGATGGTTGAGCTTTCGGCAGTATCCCTATGACATTCCTTTCCTTGAGCGCCCTTGCGAGAAGGTTCTCTGCCGAGCCTGTCGCTATCGCCTTTTTTTTATACTGCTGCTTGCCCGCATCCTGAACGTCTATCTCAATCCCTGCCTGGTATATCCTGTAGAATCCGAGCCTCTTCGAAAACGAACTTTCAGTTCTGAGGTTTGCGATGTCGTAGAATCTCAATCAATCACAGAAAGCCGGTTAAAGATTATGGTATTTTGGGGTCAGCCCTGCACATTCTTGTATATGTCGGTTATCTTGTCCCCCAATTCCTTTTCCTTTGCCCTGAGGTCGGCATACTGCTTGTTTATCGACTGGATGCGTGCCTTTGTAAGCTCCGACCTGTCTGCTATGTCTTCAAGCGCAGCCTCTTTACTCGTCTCCACCATTATACCACCTATTGTCGTGTAGGTCTTGCCTGTCGCTTTGTCCAGCTGCTCCTTTGCTCCTGAAAGCTCCGCTTCCTGCGCCTTGAGCTGCTCCAGCTGCAGGGTCACCATGCGAAGCTGCTCCTGCGCCACCTGGTAGTCCTTTGCCAGTTTCTCGATGTCCTTCTGCTGATTGCTTTGCGTATCCATCCAATATGCCTCTTTGCCTGTAAAATAAGCAATATTACTTATAGGCAAAATTATATAATATAT
>DAIDAD010000082.1 GCA_027310795.1 Candidatus Micrarchaeaceae archaeon
GTATAAAGAATACTGAAGAAAGAATAACAGGAGTTTTGCATGCTTAGAGTAGATTACATAAAGGATATTCCGACAACGCATGGCAGCAAGGCCATGGTCGGCGGAAGGGTCGTCAAGGTCAATGACCTGAAGAGCGCCAAGTTCATCTGGCTCAGGGACATAACAGGCGCAGTGCAGATAACCGTGCTGAAAAAGGATGCTGCTCCTGAGGTTATGAAGAAGGCAGAAGGGCTTATGCCGAACGATTTTGTGATTGTTGAAGGCACTGTTCCAAAGGAGATAAAGACGTCTCTGGGCAGGGAACTCCTCCCTTCAAGAATAGAGATAGTCAGCAAGTCGCACGGGCCCTCTCCCATAGACATAGAGGGGATCAATGAAAGCAGCGTGGACAAGAGGCTCAGCTGGCGCGCGCTTGACCTTAGGAACCCGAAGCAGGCTGCAGTCTTCCTAGTCCAGTCAAAACTTCTTGAAGGGATGCAGAGATACCTGTACTCAAAGAGGTTCATGCAGACATTCACTCCCAGCCTCATGGGCTCCTCTTCTGAAGGCGGTTCAGAAGTGTTCTCGCTTAAGCACTTCGGAAAGAACGCTTACTTGAGGCAGGACCCGCAGCTGCACAGGCAGTTGCTGATGGTTGCGGGTTTTGAACGAGTATATGAAATAGGGCCGAGCTGGCGCGCAGAATTGAGCAACACGTCCGCACACCTCACGGAGCACAGGACCTGCGCAGCTGAGATGTCCTATATAGAAAATGAGAAGGACGTGATTGAAGTAGAAGAAGGGCTTATCAAGAGCGCGCTCAAGGCAGTAGAGGATGAATGCAGGGAGGAGCTGGGGCTCTTCGGTGCAGAGATAAAGATTCCTGATTCAAGGTTCCCTGTGCTTGAGTTCCCTGCAATTTATGACATTCTTGAAGAGCTAGGCTTCAAACCGAAGCGCGGCGAAGAGGACTACAGCAAGCAGGGAGAGGCAGCGCTCGGCGATTACGTGAAGAAGAAATACCATTCGGATTTCTTCTTTGTGAACAGGTTCCCTTATGCGATAAAGCCGTTCTATGTGATGCGCTTCGATGAGGAGCCCGAATGGGCTAGGAGCGTAGACCTAATCTATAAAGGACTAGAGATAAGCAGCGGCGGGCAGAGGGAGCACAGGCATGAAAAGATAATAGAGCAGGCGAAGTCCAAAGGCCTCAGCCTTGACGGGCTTAAATGGTTCACCGAATTCTTCAGATACGGAGCGCCGCCGCACGGCGGCTTCAGCATAGGCATAGAGCGGATTACAATGAAGATTCTAGGAATGCAGAACGTACGCGAGGCTGCGCTGTTTCCAAGGACTCCGGACATGCTTGTACCCTGAAATGCGTCAGTTCTCGGTGATGAATTCCTTTACCTGTGAATAATATTCAGCAAGGCAGAACGTTACAAATAGGCTTGGACGGCCCTCCTCAACAGACGCTGCCAGTGCATCAAAATACCGCTCCTTTTTCCTTGATATGTTTATCATTGGGAAGCCTCCTTCAATTAACGCCTTGTTGAAGACAAGCCTGCATATTCTTTTGTTGCCATCAAGGAATGGGTGTATCGCATAAAGCTTGTAATGTGCAACGGCTGCTTTCTCTAGGGGATTTAGACCGGTGGACCCGTACCATGAAAAGAAATCGTCAAGTAATTTATTGATCTTCATGTGCTCTGGAGGCCTGTATGCGATTTCCTCTCTGTAAATACTGTGCTCACCCTGGCGTTTTAGGTACACCTGCTTCTCCCTAAATCTGCCTGGAGTCTTGTCCTTAAAAGTAGCCATTATCGTATCGTGCAGTTTAAGCAGATAATTTCTGTCTAATACATGCTTTTCCTTTATTGAGCCTACGGCTTTGAGCATGTTCTTGCTTATCTGTTCCTTCTCTGTCAGTTTGGAGGTTTTTTCCAGAGCGTTTTTTACATCTGTAAGATCAACGTCTACCTCTTCAGTGGTCAATGTAGTCAGTACAAATGATACCGTACTGTCAATATCGTATTTTCTTCTGTTAAGCTCTCTGAGCTTCCCGTGTTTTTTTGCAAACGACTGGCTGAACAAAAGCGTTTTGATAACTTCATCTTTGCTTATAAGATTCGCCGAGTAGTCTTTTCCTGACAGTTTTTTTATCAGTTCCTTTTTGAATGCCGTCTCTGTAGCTCTGAGTTTTTCTTTGCCTGGCTTTCCTCTTCCGATATATTTGCTGAAACTTTTGGATTTATCTAAAATACGGTAGCTTATGAACGAGTAATAGTAAAGGTTCCCATTAACCTTCTTAGCGACCAATGACATGATAAATTTAGGTAGACAAAGATATTTAATTCTGTCTACCTAACTTTTAGGTAGACATGATTCCGCATACGTGTCTACCTAAAACGGATGGGTTAATATGGTCTTGGGGCCTTTAAAAATTAGAAAAAGCCCTGAGAGGGAATTGAACCCCCGACATCTTGTTTACAAAACAAGCGCTCTACCACTGAGCTACCAGGGCACATTAGGGTTTCTATTTAAAAGATATAAAAACTTGCCCTATCCTTCAGCCCAGCAGTATGTCCTTGAATGACCTTATGAAGTATGCCTTCGCCCGCTTCACTTCTTCCTTTCCGCCTGCAGTAAGCTCGTACCTTATTATCTTCCCACTCCTTTTTCCTTCTATAAGGCCATTGTTCTTCAATTCCTTGAGCGCAGGGTATATAGTGCCTGCCTTCGGCTTCGCTCCCCTTCTTCTCCCTATCTCCTCTGCAAGCTCATCTCCGTGCATGCTCTTCCTTGACAGCAGCCATAGAACCTGGAACGATAGCATTCCGCGCATGTCGCAGGTGCCGCAGCCTTTTCTCATGTAATCAGTTATATATAGGATAACCT
>DAIDAD010000083.1 GCA_027310795.1 Candidatus Micrarchaeaceae archaeon
TAATGGACCAGCTCAAGGAAGAGCGTGAGCGTGGAATCACAATAGACATAATGCACAGGGAGTTCCAGACCCCGAAATACTACTTCACAGTTATTGATGCACCGGGCCATAAGGACTTCGTAAAGAACATGATTACAGGCGCAAGCCAGGCAGACGCGGCAGTCCTTGTAGTGTCATGCCCGGACGGGATACAGGCTCAGACAAGGGAGCACGCATACCTCGCAAAGGTGCTCGGGATAAACCAGCTCATCGTAGGCATAAACAAGATGGACGCGGCAAGCTATGACAGGGCGAAGTATGACGATGCTAAGAACAAGGTCGGCGAGCTTCTGAAGACAGTAGGTTACGACATAAGCAAGATACTCTTCGTTCCTTATTCAGCGCAGGCTGGAGAGAACGTAAGCTCAAAATCGGAGAAGCTTTCATGGTACACAGGACCTACGCTTCTTGAGGCATTGGACACGCTGCAGGTTCCAAACAAGCCTATCGACAAACCGCTAAGGCTTCCGATACAGGACGTATACAGCATATCAGGGTTCGGCACAGTTCCTGTAGGAAGGGTCGAGACAGGCGTGATGAGGCCAGGGGACCAGATAATAATAATGCCCAGCGGCGTTAAGACAGATGTCAAGAGCATAGAGATGCACCAGCAGGCGAGAGAGAAGGCGGAGCCTGGGGACAACATAGGCTTCAACATAAAGGGCGTTGACAAGAAGGACATAAGGCGCGGAGACGTCGTAGGGCCTTCATCGAATCCGCCGACAGTCATACAGGAGTTCACAGCCCAGATAGTCGTGATAAACCATCCTACTGCGATAGCGACAGGTTACACCCCGGTATTCCACATACACACTGCACAGATTGCAGCGACATTCATAGAGCTTGTGGAGAAGAAGGACCCGAAGACAGGGCAGACCCTTCAGAAGAACCCAGAGTTTCTTAAGAATGGGGATGTCGCAATAATAAAGGTAAAGCCGTCAAGGCCGATAGTGGCTGAGAAATTCAGCGACTTCCCGCAGTTGGGCAGGTTTGCGATAAGGGACATGGGCCAGACAGTAGCAGCAGGAGTGATACTCGACGTTGTGAAGAAGCAGTGATTAATTGCCTGTAGCCACGATAAAGATAATAAGCCGAAGCAGGAATGACGCAGGCATAATTGCGAATCAGATAATAGAGATAGCAAAGAGCACAGGGATAAAATACAAAGGGCCTGTGCCGCTTCCTACAAAGAGGCTGAAGATAGCGACAAGGAAGACCCCATGCGGCGACGGATCGCATACATATGAGCACTGGGAGATGCGGATACACAACAGGCTTGTCGAGATAGACGGCAATGAACAAGCATTGAGACAGGTAATGCGCATACCTGTGCCTGACACAGTCCAGATACTCATGAACCTGTCGACCTGAATTCTTTTCCTTTTTTATGCTTTTTCTATTTTCGCTTCAGAATGTGCCATATTTGCCTATTGATATCTCATAGGTGATTTCCGGCAGCCTGTCAAGCAGCGATTCTGCAGTATAAGCTGCTTTCGACCTTACATTATCGAAGTTTTCCTCCTTCTCCGCATTTATCTCTATGCTGAGGTTGTGCGGGTCGTCTATCCGCCTTCCTATCTGCGATAATATAGAAACATTGCACTCCGTTATGGAAGGATGTTCCTTCACTATCGCATTCGCCATCTCTGTTGCAAGTATGTTGTATATCTTCCCTATATGGCTTACCGGGTTCTTTCCCGAAGCAGCTTCAAGGCTCATGGTCCTAAATGGAGTTATCAGTCCGTTGACCCTGTTGCCCCTGCCAACAGAGCCGTCGTCGCCCTGCTCGCATGACAGTCCTGACTTTGTGAGGTAGACCCGCTCGCCGTCTTCAGGGTCTGCAGTGTTGACATGCACTGTTACTTCTTTGTGTATCGCCTTTTTTGCAAGCGCCTTCACGTCCTTCTTTATCTCACCTTTGTATCTTGCATACTCTTCTTTGTCCTTGACGTATTTTGCAACAAATGCTATGGCTATCGTAAGAGATATGCTGCTTCCCTCCCTGAGCCCCATCACCTTTATGTCCTCGCCTACAGCAGGGAACTTCTTCTTGTACTCCTTGCTGTTCAGGTACTTCTCTGTTGCAAGGACCAGCTTCTCGGTGTCTGAAAACGGGGCAAATCCCACTCCGAACGATGTGTCGTTTGCAAGAGCGGCGTTCTTGCTGCCTCTCTGGAACAGGTGCACAAGGTCGCCTGAGCCTTTTGCTATCTTCGATTCGAACTTCACCTCATTCTCCAGGTCAAGGAATCTTGTGTTGTCCTTGAGGTATTTCATTGCGGTCTCTTTTGCTATCCCGTTTACGTCTATTTTTGTCTTCCCTATGCTTTCTGTAGCCCTTCCGGTGACTATCACTTCAATCTTCTTGGTTATCCTGCCCTTGCCGTATGATACCTCAGCCTCGCCTCCAATTATCAGCCCCTTGTCGACATTGTGGTGCAGTATTGCATCGAAGTTCTCTATATATGCCCTGCAGAGCGCGTTGCTTGTCGAGTCTACTATCCCGTCTATAAGGCTGTCCGGGTGCCCTATCCCCTTCCTTTCAACATATTCGGTGTTCCTTTCTGAAAATGCATCTCCATGTATCCTTGATACCCTAAGGTTCCTCATCCAACCACAATATTACCAAGTTATAATG
>DAIDAD010000084.1 GCA_027310795.1 Candidatus Micrarchaeaceae archaeon
TATTAATAGATAGTCCGGCGTTTAGAGCATATTCTATTTATCCTTCCCCACCCTCTAAACGCTTTATATTTTACTCAATCAGCGGGAGCGCTTTTTCTCATTCAGATAACCATAAACAGAGAATGCAAGCAGCAACGCAACGACAACATGTACTAACGTGCAGTAAATGCATATTGCGCCGAGCGCATATTCTGCATAGAGCAGGTAGAAAACGAACGCTATTCCTATTACATTAAGCAGCACCAGGTTCTCATAGCTGGTCCTTCCAAGCGCGAACAGCTCTATGACGAAGAATATGAGGCCGAGCAGCCCAAGCGGCATGCCAAGTATTGTAGAATAGGCGCTGCCCAGCACCTTGCCGCAGTCTATTATCCCGCTTTCAGGGCATGCCACCGGCGTGCCGTTGTAATGCGAGTATGCGAGGTATGCGCTGTCGATTATGCCTATCGCTACCAGCAGCAGCATCGCAGCCTGGAGCTTTTTATGAGCTATTGCCATAGGAGCTCAGCTCATGCTGGCCTGTATCCTCTTTACATACTGCTGTCCGCATACGTTTGCAGGCGTATTGTTGTCGATGCTGCATATCTCCGCAGTGAATATGTTTGCCTGGCCTATTATGGATTCGGACTGCAGCGAGGACGTGTTGTACAGATTATCGGCTATGGAGTTCCAGCTGCGCCCCCCGAGCACTGCAAGAGGGTCGTATGTCGCACCTATGCTCACCGCAGCATTCCCGAAGTCTATGAAGGGTATGTATCCCTGCGGGTTGTACTGCGAATTGATAGAGGCTTCGCTGGAGTTCAAGGTCTGCAGCGCTCCATAACTCCCATTGACGAATTTGTTGTTGAGCGTTTCTACGCTTACGAATGAGATGTAGCTGCTGGTGTATGTGGAATGCAGGAATGTGAAAGTAGGCGTGTTCGGCGAATAATCAGAAGAGCTTGAAGTCATGTACTCCAGCCCTGAAAAACTCCCGAACCTCATAAGCGCTATTATCAGCGGCCATCTCTCCGAAGCGCAGTATGGGCAGTACTCCGCTCCTATGTAAAGCACCCCTGGCTTACCATTTACGGCCATTGCGCTGCCGTTTATCTTCGTAAGCGGTTTTCCCAACCCAGAGCCGACAGCAGAGCTTATGTTCTGCGGAACAGCAAGCATGCTGATTAAGGAAGCAGGCAACGGCACATTGTCATTTGCACTCAGATTCAGCGACTGCACGTTGGCGCCGAGGCTGGCGTATGCCATAAGCAGCAGCACTATTATAACTACTGCAACAATCACAAGTTTCTGGTACAGCTTCAGCTTCATACTAACATCTTTAATTATATTTCCCAGGATTTATATTATTTGAAAAGGAGCATTTAATAATTTGCCACATCTCTGGCGATGCCCCTACTTGAAAAGGCGATTTGGATTATGAGGATTGGGACTACCATAAAAGTGTACCTCGCCATACTGGCCCTAGTTGTGGTAATCGGCACGACTATCGCATACTTCCTCGGGCCATCAAATTTCAACGTACCTATAACATCGCCGATAGAGGCGCTCTATTTCACGATTATAACCGTCTCCACTGTAGGGTACGGCGACATATATCCTGTGACCAGCGTAGGCAGGATATTCGTCATATTCCTCGTGCTTGCAGGCATAAGCACGTTCCTAAGTGCGGTGACGGTTATATCGAGTGATTTTATGAGAAACAATGTCGAGAAGCTTTCAGGAAAGATATCCGGATTCGAATCCAAGACCCTGAGGAGGCACCATGTGCTGATAGGCATGGACTATATCAACCAGGACATAGCCTCAAAGCTGAGGCAGGACAAGGAGAAATTCATACTGGTCACTGCAGACAAGACCATGGCAGACAGGTACTCTGCAGAAGGCTATAGGGCGTACGTCGCAGACACCACTTCGGAATCGGACATGAGGAAATTCGAGCTGCAGCATGCAAAATCCGTTATAATAGACCTGAGGAACAACTCAATAACCGTATATGCGCTGTTGATAGTAAGAAAGCTCGCACCCGACGTTCCGAAGATAATAGTGGCACAGAATTCCGAGATAGCGGAAAGGATATCTGAGCTGGGCACGAAGAAGAACGAGAGGGTGATCAATGTATCTAGCCATCTCGCAGGGGAGATAGTGAAGAGCCTGAGATAGCTTGGACTAGCCAGTGCCCCTTCCTCTCAGCACGGAGCACTTGTTCCGTTGCCTTTTCGCCTCAGTTTCGAGAATGTCGGCGAACCAAGGGTGTTTTTTAGATATGTCCCTTGCAGTTTCGCGCAGTAGCTTTGCTGTAAACATGCGGTCCTCTATTATCTCCTCAACCTCTGTCGTAAGGTCCTCTGCTTTCATCTTGCCGAATGTTCCTAATCCAGACAAGTCTTCCTTGTACTTCTTTTCAGTGAGGTCTGCCCTCTTCCTAACAGTCTTAGCGAATCTTATCGCCTTTATGCCGTTCATCCTCCCATAAATATACTCAAAAACAGATATATAAAACAGCAACATGCCGCACGCAGAATCATCCCAATGAGCTTCAGAATCGCTGACTTTTCACAGGCTAATCCCTAAACGCTTGTACAGCTTCTTCTCACCCTTTTTTGTAGTTATAATTA
>DAIDAD010000085.1 GCA_027310795.1 Candidatus Micrarchaeaceae archaeon
ATTTAAATCTATACTTTTCCATGTATATGAACATACAAATATAGTCATTTCTGCCTGATGGCGCAGCCACTATGGTGTTAAACTGCAGGTTTACGGGTGGGAGGATGTCACATTTATTAACCTGATTACATATCTTTAATCAGGCGACGCTGTCTGATGTAGTTTGATGAAGCTGCTGAAACCCATACTTGCTGCGCTCTTGTTCCTTGTTCTTACATCCTACTTCAGTTATGTATTCAACCCAGGAAACAGCCAGGCCCTCCTATTCATATCATCGCCGTTCAACATAAGCTCCGAGGGCGCGCCCCTGCAGAACATAGCAGCGCCTGCAGCACTTATCTTCATAGTCTCATTCTACCTGAAGAACTTCAACGACGCTTTTGTAAGGAAAGCAGAACTGCGATTCGTGTACATATTCGCAATTATTGCCAGCTATATAAAATCGTTCATCGGTTTATACATATACAACGGCGTATCCCTCGGCACGTCTATAATAACGCTTTCGTTCATAGCGACATTCCTGATAGCGCTGGAAGTGCTCATAAAGGACAAGAGGTCAATAGAGCACCTTTACGGCACATTCATAATATACATAATGGCAACGCTGCTGATTCTTCTTGTGTTCTTCTCACTGATATCGTTCTTCATAGGCATAAGCGCGACTGTGCACGCAATAGGCATACTGTCATTCCTGATATTGTTCATACCTTACTATGAAAGGGCTAACATATCCAAATCCATGAGAAAAGAGGAAAAGAAGGTGGCAGGAGACCTAAAATACCTATTCTCTGCAAGATAAGAGCATGCGTACTGCCCTTTCCAGGGCTGCTGGGGAAAGCCCTGATGCAACCGTCAAAAGGAGCATGAGAACAGCGGCAGCATTCGCAGCCTGCCTGGCTACTGCATTTCCTATCTCTGCCGCAGCCGCCCAGCAGCACTCCAAAGCAGCAGAGCAGGATGCGCCAAGCTATGAAGCAAGGATCGTCTCGTCAATAAGTTCAAAGGACGAAGTATTCATAACAATAGACGATGGGTGGTTCCCTGACAAAAGGGTACTTGAGCTGCTGCGCAAGGACAAGGTGCCGACAACAGCCTTCGTAATCGGCGAGGCGATGGAGGAGCACAAGGAGTTCTGGGCAGAGTATTCAAAAATAGGCAGCATACAGGACCATACGCTGTCGCATCCGTTCCTGACACGCCTGTCGTTCAAGAACGGCAGGTATCAGATAGAAACTGACAAGGTGATGATAAGCAGGCTGATAGGAACGGCCCCATACATGATGAGACCGCCTTACGGCGCGCATGATAAAATGGTTTCAGCGGAAGCCGGATCTGCAGGGATGAAATACATGGTATTATGGGATGCGGAGGTGCCCATGAACAGCAAAGGCTACATAGGGGAGAGATTCAGCATAAAGACAAAAGACGGCAAAAAGCTCGGTCCTGGAGACATAATACTGATGCACTGGGACCCGGGATTATACAACAAGATGGAGCTGCTTCTCAAGAAGATAAAGGACTCGGGGCTTAAGGTCGGTTCGCTGCAGCAGCAGCTCAGGGACTAGACAGGTCTGACAGATATTCCCTTACCCGCAGTGCAGCCTTCACCCCACTGGAGCTTGCGGTTACCGCCTGCCTGTAGTAGCTGTCAAATACGTCGCCGGCAACATAGACGCCCTCTATTCCTGTCTCAACCTCATTCTCGGTAACAAGGTAGCCCTTTTCATCAATCTTCAGCTTTCCCTTGAATATATCCGTGTTGGGCCTGTGCCCTATTGCTATGAATACCCCCTGAACCTGTAGCTCAGTCTTAACGCCAGTATTCAGGTCCTTTATCACCACGCTGCTGACCTTTGCATCGCCCTTTATCTCATCGATAGTAGAATTCCATATGAACTTTATCTTCTGGTTCGATTTCGCTTTCTCCTGCATGATCTTGCTCGCTCTAAGAATATCTCTCCTGTGCACTACTGTGACGCTGTTCGCGAACCTTGTGAGGAATATCGAATCTTCCATGGCAGTATCCCCTCCTCCAACAACCACAACGTCTTTGCCCTTGTAGAAAGGGCCGTCGCACGTCGCGCAGCTGGAAACGCCCTTGCCCATGAGCTTCTTCTCCGATTCAATGCCCAGCCAGACAGAATCTGCGCCTGTGGCAACAATCACGGACTGCGCCTCATATGCCTTTTCATCAACATAGACCTTGTACGGCTTTGCCGAGAAGTCAACGCCTGTTGCGTTCTCGTTTATGAACCTTGTTCCAAATTTCTCAGCCTGCGTTCTCATCTGCATTATTATCTCCGGCCCGTCTATGCCATCAGGGAAGCCAGGGTAATTCTCAACAACAGTTGTCAGCAGCAACTGGCCTCCAGCGGCAAAGCCGGCTATTACTAAGGGTTCAAAGCCCTCTCTAGCAGCGTATATCGCAGCTGAGAGACCAGCAGGCCCTCCGCCTATTATTATGAGTTTCTCTGGCATAAGGATACAACTAACATTATACAGTAAAAATATTAAATATTCGGCTAATCCTTTTGCCTTTCCGCGCCATATGTTGATGGCTGCATTCCTGCTATAAAACGAAAGATATTTATATGTTTAAGCATACAAT
>DAIDAD010000086.1 GCA_027310795.1 Candidatus Micrarchaeaceae archaeon
CAAATATGCAGAGGAAAACAGGTATGTGCTTGCAAAATCCATAACTTTCGACCTCTTGATATCGATTTACGATGTCAACTCAAGGTCCGCAGTGGTGGTAAGGCCTGCAAAGCCTATAGACAGGAAGGAGCTCAGCATTATAGAGAAAAGGATCAACAGGATAAAGAATCCGAACCTTGAGATAAGGGCGATAGGCTTGCAGAACGGCTGGCGCGGCTATGCGAAGTCATTGAATGACATTTACAAGGCAAGCAGGTCAAAAGGGCACTGTATGGAAGTGGACCTTTTCGGGAACGAGAAGAGGCACATAGCCCTTGACCTCAAGACGGGCTTGTCATACAATCTTTTCCTAGAGAACAGGATTTACAGGCCAGGGGAGCTCATAAACGACGAGAAAGAGACAGACTTCCAACAAGGAGTGACGCCATTACTTTTCATATAGCTTTACGTATTCCGGTCCATACGGTTTAAGATAGCTCCTGAAAAGCGCAATATTTCTGAACCTGAAGAAGCCAAAGCTCCTATTCTCATAAGGACGAATAATGCTGTCCAAAACCGCCAAATCCACCGCGCTGCCGATTCTGCCTACTGTAGCGTGCGGCACGAACTTCCTGTCATCAAACGGCACTCCTTCATCAGCAAGGCACTTCTTGAGCGAAGCGGCAGTGCCTTCCATCTCTGTAACGCCGCTTACAAGCTTTGCGAACATGACTCTTTGGCCAAAGAAGCCAAAACCCGTTATTTCTGCACCTGCCTCGATAACCGTTGTTTTTTCCATCGCGGACTTTATTGATTCCGCCTTTTCTTCAGATACGTCGCCAAGGAATGCAAGCGTGAAATGGATATTATCCCTATGAACAAGGCGCAGTCCCTTAATACCGATCGCAGCGGCAGCGTCTGCAACCGCGTTGCGCACCTGCTCAGGAATCTCAACAGCAACGAAGAGCCGCATAAGCATATTAATTAATCTTATATTAAATCCTTATCGATTTTGTGATAGGAATAAAGGAGTTCTCCGATGTTGACATGAGGGTCGGAAGAATCATAAGTGTTGATGAGCACGAAGGCGCAATGAAGCCGATGTATAAACTGAAGGTCGACCTCGGCCCGGAGATAGGGGAACGCAGCATAGTCGCAGGGATAAAAGACATTTATTCAAAAGAAGAACTGATAGGAAGGCTTGTCATCTGCGTCGCAAACCTGGAGCCGAAAATGATAGCCGGCGCAGAATCGAACGGCATGGTCCTTGCAGCAGAGGATGAGAACGGGATATCGCTGCTCACTCCTGACAAAAACATCAGTCCAGGGGCAAGGATACACTAGTGGATATAATGGAAAACATCGCTTTTGTCGGGAAGATGGGCGTGGGCAAGAGCTATTACGCAGCGAAGCTGAAGCAGGAGCTTTCTAAGAACGGCATAAACGCAAACATAGTCTCGATATCCTCGAAGATAAAAGCCACCGCCACGGATCTTTTCAACATGCATGGAAAGGACAGGGACCTGCTGCAGGGCATAGCCGGGAAGATGCGCGAAATAGATTCTGACGTATGGATAAAGTACCTCATATCCGACATTAAGAAATTCGGCAGATTGCCTTTCATAGTAGACGACCTGCGGTTCAGCAGCGAGATGCGTATTCTGAAGGACAACTTCAACGTAATCATCGTGAAGCTGGAAGCCGAGGAAAGCGCAAGGATAATGGCATACACATCAAAGTACGGGATTCCACCCACGGAAAAGGAGCTAAGCGACCCTACGGAGACGAGCTCCGACGACATAACAGCAGACCTTCTGATAACCAACGACTATACTGAGGAAACAGTATCCAATAACATTGCAAAGATAATAAAGGCAGCAAAGGCATAGCCGCTACCTGCTGTGCATTATTGCAAAGCTTCCGGTCCCACTTCTGAGATTCTGCATGCGATTATTCTGCTGCGGGCCCCTCACCATCCGCATACCTGCATCTGTAAGGGAGAGAGGCCGCTGCGCCTCTCCCTTTTCCGTGAAGTCAACCACTCCCACCCTCTTCAAAGCCTTAAGCATATACCATACGCCGCTCTCAGACATCCTGTATTTCACTGAGATGTATCTGACGAACTCAGTCGCCGTAGGAACAGCAGTCAAGCCTATCTCATGGACAATGACCAGCTTCTTCCCACTGATCTCTATCCTTTTAGAATCAATAACACTAGTACCTAGCACTTGCATAAGAGACACCAAAAACCTTATTACGCCCTTATGCAAGAGCCGAAGCCATCCAACAGTTAGTAGGCTTCATGTTAAAGCAGTACATGCCTATAGCTACGAGTGACCTGTATGAATCAGAAAGCTTATGCACTATACTCGAAGCCATGCGTACACTTCAAAGGACTCTAATCGAATACTATCTTAAACCTTTTCTACAACCCCGGAACAGGAATCTGCATATAGACCACCTATTTTTAATGTCTTCTGTAGGCTTTGAAATCCCTTGCGTTTACGCATGTGGATGAGAAGCCGTAAAACCTTTCCTGTAGA
>DAIDAD010000087.1 GCA_027310795.1 Candidatus Micrarchaeaceae archaeon
CGCAAGAAGAGGGAATTCCTGTACGACGAGATAACCTCGATTGCTGACGAAGTAAGGAGCTACAACATAGGCAGCGAGGAGATAGACGCGGCGATGAAGGGCAGGATATCGTTGAACCAGCTTGAAGCGCTCAACTTTGCAAGGCTGATAGACTCTTTGGATACTGAACCTAACAGGGTATTCCTTGATTCCCCTGACGTCATATCGGAAAGGTTCGGGATGCGCGTCAGCCTCTTCTCGAGCAGGAACATGAAGGTCAAGGGGATAAAGGACAAGAAAAGCGCCGCGAAGACAAAGTCGACAGCAGGTTACACTGAAATCGGCCCTAAGAGAATTTCTGTCATAGCGGAGCACAAGGCGGATTCCGTTTATCCGGTCGTATCGAGTGCGAGCATAATAGCAAAGGTGATACGGGACAGGGAGATAGACAGGATATCTGACCATCTCGGGATCGACATAGGCAGCGGCTACCCGTCTGACAAGCAGACCGTTGACGCTATCAAGGACAACCTCTCTGATGAGAAGTTCGCAAAGTTCATAAGGCAGAGGTGGAAGACGATGCAGATAATAAGGCAGTCCAGGATGAACGATTTCGTATAGTTTTTAAAGGCTGCTTTTGCCTTTCAAATCCTTTATATATCACTGGAGCCCAGCCTAACTTGTACTGTTTTTTCATAGCATATAATGTGACATAATGAGGAAAAAGACCATACCTTTACAGGCAGAGTTTGCAATGGAACTGGCGGTGGACGCCGGCTCGATTATCAGCCATGACTTCTCAATGCATGTGAAAAAGGAGCTTAAGCCAGACAATACCTTTGTCACAGGCACGGATCTTAAGATAAACAATATGGTCATAAAAGAAATAAGCAAAAGATATCCGAATCACAACATACTTGCTGAAGAATACAGCCTTGCTGCAAAGGCGAGCGAATACACATGGGTCTGCGACCCGATAGATGGAACAATCTCCTTCTCGCACGGGATACCGACTGCGGTATTCTCACTTGCACTTGTCAGGTCTGGAAGGCCGATACTGGGAGTAGTGTATGACCCGTTCCAGGACAGGCTCTTCCTCGGAATGTATGGAAAGGGGGCGACGCTCAATGACAAGAAGATATCAGTTTCGAGTGATAAGAAAGTTCGCGGAAGCATAATAGGATTCGCAGCGTGGCAAGATGCGCAGGAGGACATAACAAATGCGTATCCCAAGATGATAAAGGAAGGCGCGAGCGTGCTGATGCTGGGCTCCATAACTTACATGGGCGCCCTGGTTGCAGCAGGCGAGCTTTCTGCATGCGTGCACCCAGCAAGGATGCCGTTCGATACTGCTGCAGTAAAAGTAATAATAGAGGAAGCAGGCGGAAAGGTTACAGGACTGAACGGAAAGAAGCAGAGATACAACAACAGGATAAACGGCGCCATAATGTCAAACGGCAGGCTGCATGACAGCCTGGTAAGCATTGTAAGGAGCTGATTCAGAGCTTAAAATGTGCTTTTATCATTTTGGCTGTTTCTTCAGGTGGCAGTTCGGTATTGTCTACGTTGTATGATTTGACAAAACCTATCTCTGAGAATACATCGTTGCTTTTCACAAAATTGCTGAATGTTTCATAGTCTGTGAGCTTTCCATACTTCTTCCTTGACGGCTTCTGGAGCCTTTCTTCAATTATTTTCCTGTCGCACGACAGGCGCACGAAATGCGTCATGCCGTTATTCTTGTCCATTATCGATAAAAGATTCTTTATGAACTTGTCATCCCTGTTTTTTATATGGACCGATGTTATTATCATGCCTTTTGCCTTTTCCTGCGCGGCTGCTTCTATGAGCTCAAGCCTGTATTTGTCGAGTAGTTCCCAGAATTTCCCGTTGCTCCTGTCGAGCACCGATTCGATGAAGTCTATTGCAAGGTGATTGTGGAACACCTTGTATCCGGTAATTTTCGAAAGTTCAGTTGCAACAGTAAGCTTTCCGACAGCTGGAGGCCCATAAATCACAACAAGCTTCATTGACACACTTTGCACATTATTTCCTGAGCGCTTTCCTCATTTCTGCAGGCCCATTGACATTATTTGATGAAGATAGACTATTTGCGATTACGCTGTTTAGGCGTGCTTTGACAGAATCGGTAGAATGGCTTATTATTTCATCCGCTACGCTTCTGCCATAGCAGTCCTTTATATCGGAAAGCCTGGCCCCGAATGTCTCGATAAGCCTGTAATGGACTTCACTGGAGCCGCAGTTAGCCAGCCTGTGCGCCACACTGTACCTGTTGTTGTCAACAGTGTCCGCTATTCTTTCTCCTAGTTCGTCTATCATCTTCATCTGCACCTTCGTAGAGTCGTAAATGCCGTTCCTCGCAAGCTCATGCGCTAGGCTTCTCCCATAT
>DAIDAD010000088.1 GCA_027310795.1 Candidatus Micrarchaeaceae archaeon
ATGCAAAACTGCTTATCAGCGAACCCTCTGCTGTTGCGTTGAATGCTGCCTGTGCAAGCGCGGTGTTGTTTACCGTTGTCGTGGGCGAGGTAGATACCGCAGTTGTAGTCCCAGTGCCTGTTGCCGTAGTGGTTGCAGCTGTTGTCTGTGATCCTGAAGAGACTTTCAGCCCTTTGGGTATCTGTATTACTGAGAATGTGGCGCCTGTATTGTTGACAGAAACCGCTTTGAGCTCTATGTCTGAGTACTGGGAGCCGCTGATGCTCACGTTCACGGACTGGCCTTTTGAGAGGGCCATGTTGGATGTGCCTCCTGGCAGCACAGGTATGCTGCTTATGGAAACATATGCCATAGACGGCGTTGACGAGTTCAGGTATATCGCAAAAGCCTGTCCATTGCTGAGTTCAAGGTTCTGAGCCGCGCCTTTCATGAGGGTGAATGAGTAGTTCTGTCCTATCTGCCTTACTCCATTCTGGCCCGCAATTACCGAGTATATTATTGCAATTATTATTATGATTATGACTACTGCAGCTATCGTCCTGCCGTGCCCGTGCCTTGGTTTTGCAAAATACCCTGCTGGATGTGCATGATGGCCGTCCATGTTTTAGATTTATACATTTGTATTTTAATATCTTCACTATGACATGCAGGTTCTGGAAATGATAATAAAGAATATATACTTTATATGTGCCTTAATGAATGGCGATCAGGATGGACGGCATTGAATCATTGAAATCAGACATAATATCGATAATAAACGACAGGCAGCAGGTGACCTACAACGAGCTGCAGGGGCTGACCTCATCTTTGAAGATAAGCGAGGAGATGCTGAAGAAAGGGCTTGAGGAACTCGAGGAAGCAGATGCGATAGCATCCAGGTCGAGCGGAGGCATACTCACGTATTACATGCTGCAGGACGAGCAGGTGTTGAACCGCATAATGGTCGTCGAAGACGACAAGAACATAAACAAGCTTATGACGCTTTCAGTGGGCAAGGGATTCGACATAACGCAGATTTACGACGGAAAGGAAGGCATGGACAGGATAAGGCGGGAGAAACCCGACCTTGTGATACTAGACCTCATGCTGCCTGGCGCAGACGGGCTTGAGATATGCCAGTCGGTTAAGAAGAATCCTGAGCTGAAAAGCACGACTGTTATAATAGTGAGCGCGATGGACGCGACATCTAACAGGTTCAAGGGCATAAAGTACGGCGCAGATTATTATATAAAGAAGCCTTTCGACCCCACGGAACTTAGGGCTCTCGTGACCATATTCCTGAAGAAGAAGGGGAAGAAATTCGACCCGCTGATAGACCTTCCTAATGAAGAAAAGATATCAGCTGCTGTCGAGAAGAGTGTAAAGGCAGCGAGCGATTATGAGATAGGAAGGCTGAAGGTGGAAGGGCTTGCAGGCTTCGCGCAGAGGTTCGGCAACGACGCAGGAATAACAATACTCAGGCTCGTCTCACAGCTGATACAGGACAATGTAAGGGAAGCAGGCGGCTCCGTGTTCGTCGGTTTCCTTGATGCAGACGATTTTGTCATAGCCGGGGATAGGGCAAAAGCGGCAAAGGTAGCCAGTAGCATGATATCTGAATTCAGGTCAGTGCTGCCGTTCATATATCAGAACGAGGGGTACAAGCCTATCGAGCTTGGGATAGAGGATGTGTACGGCACTGACGGCCCAAGGCTGAACCTTGCGTATTCTGCGATAGAGAAGAGCTCGCTCAAGGAACGGCGCTCAGAGATACTCAAGGGCAAGGGAGGTGCGGAGAACATTGGCTCTTACACCTATGAAGAATTGAGAAGGATGCTGGGAAGCGAGGAGCTTGACATAAGGATAACGAGGGATCAGAACGGGGTCAGGCTCTCGGTTGGAAAGGGCAAGGGAAAAGAATTCGCAGAATAGCTATCTCTTCCTCTTTGTTTTTGACTTTTGCTTCCTCTTTGCGATTCCCGGCTTTGCGCTGCTTCTGCGGATCGGCCTTTTTCTTGATATGGATATCCTGCGGCTTTGCTGCCTTTGAGGCGCAGGTTCGGATTCTATCGACCCAAGCAGAGATGCTATGTGGTCTTCCTGTTCAGGCCTGTCCGTCGAGTTTCCGCTGAGCGCTTCGCTCTCGATTATGCCCTTTTCCAAAAGCTTATATATATGCTGAGACTTATTAAAAGTCTCAACGCCTGTTTGCCTTTTCAATTTGTTTTTCTTTCCAGCCATTGATAGCCCCGCGCCAGCTTTCACAATTAAGTGCATGCCATATTATATAAATTTAATCTATAGTGTTGGTAAAAATGATGCGAATTTACGACAAGGTCTTCAGCTCCGAGGAGAGCCTTGACAGCCTAAACATATTCATAAGGAAGTGGT
>DAIDAD010000089.1:0-236 GCA_027310795.1 Candidatus Micrarchaeaceae archaeon
ATCCAATTCCTGCAGAGTTATATGATATACAGAAGATGGAAGGCGAAGAACATACATATAGGGTAAGGATTGGCGGCATACGAATTATTTATACTATAATCAAGGATTCGGAAGTTATAGAATTAGTCAGGATTGAATGGCGCGGAAGAGCATATAAGTAGCTTGGGTTCATGGTTTATTGAATCTTCAATGTTACTGAAACGGTTAGGTCAGGTAAAACCATAGGTCGGGGCTTT
>DAIDAD010000089.1:246-2347 GCA_027310795.1 Candidatus Micrarchaeaceae archaeon
ATCATCACATCTACCTAATACTTGGATAAAGAATAAGCCAGGAAAGGGAATCGAACCCCTCTTTTCCGCTCTGCAGGCGGACGCATAGCCTATCTGCCATCCTGGCGCATATAAAGAAGGCACTGCTGCAGTTGCCCTTTCTCTGCATACCTGCCCTCATAAGCAGGCTACATATTATAAATGTATAATTCCTTAATAAAGTTGCCCATACTCATCCATCGCGGTGTCAATATGAAGATAGCATTCGAGACCATACCGAAGGAACTTGTTTCAGTATCATCAGTGTTCGATTACAAGACGCCTCTGGTCAAGCTGATAGACCGTATCAACAATTCAGGGGCCGTGATCATCACAAGGAACAACAGGTACTACGGAGTAGTGGACAGGCAGGCCATTGGCAGGAGCAGACGTTTGACGGTATCGGAGAACCTGCCTGTGGGAAAGATTGCCGTGAAGACAGCTGTGGTAAGCCCGGACACCAGCATAAATGGCGTCATAAAGGAATTCAACTCCTCTACTGCAACCGCACTTCCTTACATAGATAAGGGCAGAGTTCAGGGAATACTTAAAAGGAGCAGCATACTGAAGGCGATTCTGTCGCTGCACATACTTGAAGGAAGGAAGGTATTTGATGCAATCAGCGTGCCGATATTCGTGATTGAGCAGAATGAGAGCGTGAGAAGGGCGAAGGATCTTATGGATCAGTACAAGGTTAGGAAGCTTCCTGTAGCGACCGAAAAGGGGGAGATATGCGGGATACTAAGGTATAGCGACATACTCAATTTCGGCATGAAGGGCGAGAGCAGGCCTTCAAAGTCCAACCGCGGCACGGTATCTCTGCAGGACACAAAGGCAGGGTACATAGCCTCGCAGGATTTCCGGACCATAAGCACAGATGCGGACCTTGAAGCCGCGATGCGCGATTTCATAAACAACAGAAAAGGGACGATAATAGCGGTAAAGGGCGGCAAGCCCGTAGGCATACTCACTATAGGCAACATCTTCAACCTCGCGGCAAAGGAGATAAGCGCAAACGACTACAACGTGATGCTTTCAGGCCTTGACGACTATACAAAAGAATACGAAAGCGATCTTCTAAGGGAGATGAACAAGATTGCGGAGAAGATAGACAAGTTCAGCGGCATAAAGGTCAGTTACATACATCTTAACGTTAAGAGAATAAAGTCAAAGGGTTATGAACTGAAGGCGATGGTCGGGCTGACAAGCAAGGGCGTAATCACGATACATGTAGAGGATTACAATCTGGACACTACGCTGCAGAGGCTCGAGAAGCTGATATACAACAGGATAAAAAACCAGAAGGAAATAATAATAACGAACAGGGAGCGGGATTGAGGCTTTTTATGGAGAACAACAAGAGAAGCAAACTTCAGTCAAGTTTTGAGTTGCTGCTAACGCTTTCGTTCGGTCTTGCAATACTCCTTCCTGTTGTTGTCATAGCATTCATACAGATATCAAATGCAAACACCTCATTGTCATCTGCGGAATCGCAGCAGTCCGCTTCCACAATAGCGAGCCTTGCGTCGATAGTCGGGAGCGAAGGCCCGCCTGCGAAGATAGTGACGCAGATAAACATACCTCCTGGGGTGCAGAACATATATGTCGGGAACACGACGAACGGCATAGGCAACCTCATCACCTTTGTCATAGTATCGGCCGCAGGGCCTAGCTACATAACAGAGTATACCCCGGTGTCCGTAAGCGGCTACCTCGGCGAGATTACATCCCCCGGCACATACCTTGTCAACATAAGCGCGGTCGCAATCTGCCCAAGCAACCCGAACAGGAACTGCGTTTACATCACGGCCGTAACATAGCCATTTTTAGCCTTTCATCGGCCACCAGCCCGCAAGGTTCTGCAGGTTGCCAGGCGCGCCGCCTATGCCCTGCGAATACATGTAATCGATATAAGAAGGCGCGAGCGATGAGTTGTACAGCTGCACGTTCGCCATGTACCCTGTATAGAGCGCGAGTATGTTTGCGCTTCCGTAGAAGAAGCAATTGCACGTCTGATTGCCTATGTATCCTGAATTTGCTCCGCCAAGCCCGCCGCCAGCTCCTGTGCCGACCAGCACCGTGT
>DAIDAD010000008.1 GCA_027310795.1 Candidatus Micrarchaeaceae archaeon
GTAAAGAAGAGAAGGAAGAGAATAAGTAGAGCGCAGAAGAGAAGGGTAGGGGACCTCTGACCCTATGCTTTGCATAAATTTCATACATGGCTTAGCTAGGCGAGCGTCCTTCTCTGGTACCTGCCCCTTTTCTTTATCTCCTTCAGTTTTGAGAGCACTTCCTTGTGGCTCTTTGCCTTTGATGAATAGCCGCGTACGAAGTCAGCATACTGGCTTTTCGAGACGGACCTCTCCATAAGAAGCATGTCGAGCGCCTTTTCCTCTGCACTGCTGGAGAAGCTGCCTAAGCCGAAATCTATTATCGCAGGACCTTTTTTTGTAATAAGTATGTTTGCAGCCGTGAAATCACCATGGACTATGCCGTTGTTGTGGATCATTGCAAGATGTAATCCGATTTTGAATAAAGAATTGATCTGCGCGCGCGTGTCCTTCAGGAGTTTGCCATCAAGCTTCTCCATGAATATCGAATACTTGCCTACTGCGGCTACGGCCGGCGCCGCTGCGCCTGCTGAGAGCGCAGCTGCCATTAGCTTTGCCTCTTTCTTTGTCCTGCTCGTCCTTATCTGCTCGTCGAGCTTCTGCTCCCTGTAATCCTTCCTGTTCCTTAATTTGACGAGCATGCTGATGCCGTTGATCTCAGTCTCGTATATCACTGCCTCTGCGCCTTCGCTTATCTTTTTCATAAAATAGCGTCCTCTATCCTGTATTTCTGCTCTATGCTGCAGTCCTGAATCCTTGTGCCAGTGTTCCTTTGAAGAAGTTCCTCTGCGACAAGGGCTATCATCGCGCCGTTGTCCGCGTTGAACTGGTCTTCAGCATAGCCGAATTTTATGCCGTGCTCTTCTGCCATCAAGCTGAGCGCACGCTTCAGCCTTTTGGATTGCGCAACTCCGCCGCACACGCAGAGCTCTTTTGAACCGGTGAGAAGAAGCGCCCTTTCAGTCGCTTCCGTAAGCATCGCAAACGCGGTTTCCTGCACTGAGAAGCAGATGTCGCTTGTGCTTTCAGCGCCTTTGAGCTTTGAAGCATGGGTCAGCAGACCTGTGAACGAGAAGTCCATGCCTTTCACAGTATACGGCATTGTCATGTATCTGCCATTTTCCGCAGCTTTTTCTATCGTGGAGCCCCATGCGGGATTGAGGCCAAGGTTCCTTGCAAGCGCGTCGAGCATATTGCCTATTCCAATGTCAAAAGTTTCGCCGAGGACTTTGTAGTGCTGCCCCTGCTTTTGGAGTAGTTGGGAGTTGCCGCCGCTTACGTATAGTGCGATCGGGTTCCTGAAACCCGACATTTCCTTTGCTATCTCGATATGCCCTATTCCGTGATGCACAAGCACTATTGGGATGGAAAGCCTTTTTGCAAGCGTCTTTGCCGCTACCATTCCGATGTACAGACAGTTGCCTATGCCTGGCCCTTTCGTGTATCCTATGCCTTTTATGTCGCGGTAAGAAAGCCCTGATGCTTCGATTGCAGATGATATCACATGCGCTCCGTTTTCAGCGTGGAACTGCGCAACTTCTTTCGGTATCATCCCTGTCTTCCCTATCTTGTACATAGCCTTTTCGTTCGCAATGACCTTTCCTTTGTCGACTATCCCTGCACCGAATGTATGCGCACTGCTCTCTATGCCAAGTATCGCCATGGTTTGTAATCGGATTTTGATTTTATATTGGTTTTGCAGGGATTGCCGGTAGTTATGATGTTATTTATATATCTTGATGCAGTTTAGGATTGCATCAGCGGTGGTTTGATGGCATTTGCTATGCATAGAAAAGAGAAAGAGACTGCGATAATGATATCTGACAGGAACGTGACGGTTTCTGGAATACGTGAGAGCATGCCTGATGGATGCAGGCTTGCAAGGATCTACGAGGTTGCAAAGAGCTTCAGGAATGACGATGACTTCAGGAGGATGGCAAACACGAGAGTGGGTATGGAGTATTGGGTGGCAGACATAGGGACTAGGGACATGGGCCATCATGAAATAAGCAAGGATGGGGAATTGATAAGCATAAGCGAGAGCAGATTCAAGGAATTGACGTTTGAGAGAAGGGCGCACGTTTACCCAGGGAAAGGGCATGTTGTTGTCAGGTTCTTTGACTTTTATTTCGGCGAGCAGGCACGCGGCCTGTTCGTGGACGCGTTTGCCAGCAATTACCATGGTCCGACGTACCGCGCCGGCATGCTGTATGTGGAAGACAGAGGGACTGCGGCCAAAAATCCAGAAGTGTTTGCGAGAAAGGACTTGAGGCAGGAACTGAGAGCATAACTTTTCCTGTTTCAGTCGGATAACATGAAGTCGTTTATCCTTATGCGTTTCTTTGCCTCGTTGTGCTCCTTCAGGAACTTGTTTATCCTCATCGCAAGGTCCTTCTTGTGCTCCCCTGCGAGCAACGTCCCTTTTCTTTCCCCGTCGAATATCTTCTTCAGTTTCTTGTCGTCAGGCTCGAACATGTATCTGTAATACTGGCATACGGCGCATTTGTCAGGGTTGCCGCCCAGCTTCTTCTGCAGTTCAGCTGTGGACTGCTGCCCTGTAATCGCCTTGTTGACTTTCTTTATCACCGTCGCTTCGTCGTCTGCCAGGTATATCGTGCCGCTTGGATCGCTTGCAGACATTTTCGGGTCCATTGACAAAGAAGGCATGAATTTCGACAGCAAAGCGGCAGGTTTGTAATAACCGAGTTTTGATATTGCATTCCTTGCAACCCTGAAGTGGACGTCTTGGTCGACTCCCATCGGTATTAAACATGGTACGTTCTTTCCTGCCTCGACAGATTTGAGGAACGCAGGCACGGCCTGCAGCGAAGTGTAGAAAAGCGCGCCTATGTTCGTGTCGCTGCCGAAGCCGAACGCGTCCTTTATTATGGAATAGGTTATGTACTTCGATACCCTCACAGCCTGCTTGTACAGCGTCTTTGCATACTCGGTGTCGAGGAATATCTTTGTCTTTTTGCTGTCGAACCCTAATGCGGCTATGTCGAGCGCGTCCCCCATCGCAAGTCTGCGGCCGTTCTCGAGCGTGAATTCTGGATTGCGCTTCACAAGGAACTTCTCCTCGTCAGGAATCATTATCAGCACTTCGGCACCGAACCTGTCCTGCAGCCATTTTGCCATCTGGAACTGCATAGTCTGCGCAATAGTCATGCCTCCTGAAGGGGCTATTCCGGTGTACACGTAGAATTTATCTCCCTTCTCGTACTGGTCAAGGAGCCATTCGAGATCCCTACACGCGAAATACAGCCCGCGGCGCATCATGAAGTTGCTCGCTCCTGCTATGCCATCGAATCTTGCCAGAAGCTTCTCGTCAAGATGCCTCAGTCCGAAATCAGTTATGAGCTTGCTGTAATCCACGTCTCCTTTTACCTCATAAGGCGTTACTTTTTGCATCAGAATGACCAGCGTTTATACTTTATTCACAATGCCATTATTAATTATTATTGTGCGGACGCATTTTGTATGGCTTGCACGAGGTTTTGCGGACGCGTGCGGAAGATACAAATGTATATAAACCTTTTCATTTAATAAATAGCGGAAGTGGCTGTGCTAGTCTCTACTCTTCGTGTTTATAGGTGTATGTTTGCCAGATAGGAGCGACCACGTTATTGTCCCAAAACACAGATTGATTACTGAAAAGGAGGTGAAGGAGCTCCTTGAAACGCTCGACCTGAAGAAGGACAATCTCCCGCGAATATTCGACAGCGATCCGCAGGTGAAGATACTAAACGGAAAAGTGGGCCAGATCGTGGAGATAGACAGGATTGAAGGCGGAGTCAAGGTGCCTTACTACAGGCTTATCACAGAGGCTTGATCCTATGGATAACAAAAGCGTTTTATTGGAGTCTTATTTGGACACTATGCCGCTTATCTCGCACCAGGTGGAGAGCTACAACAGGTTCGTGAGCCAGGGTATTCAGAAAGTGGTTGACAGGCAGAATGTGGTGCAGCCGAGCGTAGAGGGCTTTTCATTGAAGCTGGGCAACATAAGGCTTGACAAGGCCTCTATAATAGAAGCTGATGGTTCTCGCAGGCAGATAATGCCGAACGAGGCGAGGCTCCGCAATCTCACTTATTCAGCCCCTATATTCATAGAGGTAGTGCCGGTGATACGGGGCATCGAGAAGAAGGCTTCCTTTGGAGAAGTGTTCATCGGAGAATTGCCGATCATGGTGCGCAGCGACCTGTGCTACATAAAGACAATGTCGAAGCAGCAGCTTGTCGAAGAAGCTGAAGACGCTGAAGATCCAGGCGGCTATTTCATAATTAAGGGCGTGGAGCGCGTGCTCATAGGGCTTGAGGACATTGCGCCGAACCGCGTCATAACTACAAAGGGCAAGGGCGGAGACAAGGTCAACAGCGTCGTGTTTTCTACCGCGCCTGGTTTCAGGGCAAGGTGCGTAGTCGCAAGGAGCCAGAACGGCATATTTGCAGTTGAATTCCCTACAATCTCGAAGAGCATAAACCTGATACTGCTGCTCCGTGCACTTGGCATGTCCGAAAAGGAACTTGTGAAGCATAGCTCGGATTCACTCGCATTCAGGAACGACCTTATGCTCAACCTTGAGGTCAGCGACTTCAAGAACTTAACTCAGGCAGAGGCTATTGCAGAGCTTGGAAGGATGGCCGCTCCGGGCCAAGCGCCAGAGTACCAGCTTTCAAGGGCCGAGACGCAGATAAACAACTATCTGCTGCCGCACATAGGCGAAACCGCAGAAGAGAAGATGAGGAAGGCAGATTATCTCATAACGATGGCAAGGAAGGCTACGATGGTAGGCAACAAGCTCGCGCGTGAAGACGACAAGGACCATTATGCGAACAAGCGCATAAAGTTCGCAGGCGAACTCATGGAGGACCTTTTCACTTATGCATTCAGATTCTTTGTAAAGGAAGTCAAGTACCAGATAGAGCGTACAAGCGCCAGGGGGAGGAAGCTCAGCATACAGTCGATCATAAACCCGGACACAATAACAGAAAGGATATCATATGCGATGGGAACAGGCACGTGGGTCGCAGGCCAGACAGGAATATCGCAGGTCCTTGACCGCACGAATTTCTCAAGCGCTTACACGCATTTGCGCAGGATAAAGTCGCCGCTGGCGAAGAAGCACCCGCACTTCAAGGCAAGGGAGGTGCATGGCACGCAGTTGGGCAAGATATGCCCGTCTGAAACCCCCGAGGGCCAGGAAGTTGGTCTGACGAAGTACCTTGCACTGATGTCAAGGGTTACAGTAGGCGCGGAGGAGTCGTCTTTTGAGGGCAAGCTTGAAGGGCTCAGGAAAGAGACAAAGTGATCGTATGCCGAAGGAAAAAATTACTCATGTTTATCTGAACGGAAGAGACATAGGGTACGTAGACGACCCTGTGAAGTTCGTCAAGGAGGTCCGCGAGTCAAGGAGGAAGGGCATGGTTTCAGGAGAGGTCAATATCGCGCATTATGAAAAGCAGCATTATGTCAACATAAACAGCGACAGGGGGAGATTGAGGAAGCCTTACGTAATAGTTGAACAGAAGCAGTCGAAGCTGACCCCCGAAGTCATTGAAAAGCTCAAGAACAAGGAGATAAACTTCAATTACCTCTTCAGGAACGGCATTGTGGAATATCTTGATGCTGAAGAGGAAGAGAATGCGCTAGTCGCGTTCAAGGAGAAGGACATCACAGATGCGACAACTCACCTTGAAGTCGATATTGCATCGATCTTCGGGTTCACGGTAAGCACTTCGCCGTACCCTGAGCACAACAGCATAGCCAGGCAGGCAATGCTTTCTAATTTCATAAAGCAGTCTCAGGGGCTGTTCGCGATAAACTTCAACCAGAGGTTCGACTCTAGGAGCTACCTGCTGTTCTATCCTCAGGTGCCGATAGTGAGCACAGTGTCATACAGGAAGACAGGGATACAGAAGCACCCGAGCGGCCAGAACCTCGTGGTCGCGCTTTCCACTTATTATGGATACAACATGCAGGACGCAGTGGTGCTTAACAGGGCTTCTGTGGAGCGCGGCGTCGGAAGGTCGTTGTTCTACAAGACCTATTCCGATGAAGAGAGAAGATATCCTGGAGGGCAGAGGGACAGGCTGAAGGTTCCTCCGGCGACTGCTGAAGGATACATGGGTGAGCATTTCTATTCAAAGCTCAGCGACGACGGAATTATAGAGCCTGAAATGGACGTGGAAGAAGGGGATGTGCTGATAGGGAAGGTGTCTCCGCCAAGGTTCCTTGAAGAGAACATGGGACCGAGCGGCATAGAAGAAAAAGTCAGGGACGATTCAACAGTCCTTAAGACAGGCGAACGAGGAATTGTAGACAGCATAGTGATAACAGAGTCGCCGGGAGCGACGAAGCTCGTCAAGATAAGGGTGCGGGGGCTGAGGGTGCCTGAGAACGGCGATAAGTTCGCGAGCAGGCACGGGCAGAAAGGGGTCACTGCACTGATCGTCCCGCCTGAAGACATGCCTTTCACCGATTCAGGCATTGTGCCTGACCTTCTGCTGAACCCGCACAGCGTGCCTTCAAGAATGACTTTCGGCCATTTGCTCGAAGAGCTTGCAGGAAAGGCAGGCTCTGTGAAAGGCCAGACGATAGACGGGACCGCTTTTGCAGAAGACGGAGTGGAGAGGATGACTGAATACGGGCACATGCTCGAAGAGAATGGATTCGACAAGTACGGCGAGGAAGAGATGTACGACGGGATAACAGGATTGAAATTCAGGGCCAAGGTCTTCTCCGGAGTCGTTTACTACAACAGATTATACCACATGGTCAGCAACAAGATACAGGTGAGGAGCAGGGGCAAGGTGCAGATACTGACGCACCAGCCTACGGAGGGCAAGGCTAGGCAGGGAGCCCTCAGATTCGGAGAGATGGAACGTGACGCGCTTATCGGCTACGGAGCGAGCCTGCTGCTCAAGGAAAGATTGCTCGACCAGAGCGACAAGACCACGGTATTGATATGCAAGGAGTGCGGGAACATAGGCTATTACGATCATGTGAAGAAGGCGAATGTCTGCGTGATAGACAAGGGCTCGAGCTTCGTTGAAGTGGAGATAAGCTATGCTTTCAAGGTATTGCTTGACGAGATAAAGTCGCTGCACATAATGCCGAGACTGCGTATTAAGGAGTGATGTTATGAAGACCGAAGCTGTAGACCATATAAAATTCGGCGTGATGAACCCTGAGTATGTAAAGGCTCTTGGCGTAGTCAAACTCACCGTTCCTGACACTTACAACGAGGACGGCTATCCGATAGACGGCGGCCTTCTTGACCAGCGGTTGGGAGTGATAGACCCTGGGCTCATATGCAAGACCTGCGGCGCGAGGGCGAAGTCATGCCCGGGCCATTTCGGAAGAATTGAGCTTGTAAGGCCTGCGATACATTCTGAATTCGGCAAAGTGCTGTACATGATACTGCAGTCAACTTGCAGGAACTGCAACAGACTGCTTCTTGATGATGAAAGCCTTGCAAAGTACAGGGACAGCAAGCCCATAGACGTCGAAAGCCTTGTCATAGAGGAAGGGGAGGGGCAGGAAGTGAAGAGCGCGATGCTGAAAAGGCTCAAGGACATAAAGAAGTGCGAGAGGTGCGGAACTGTGAAGAAAAAACTGAAGTTCTCGCTGCCGACTTACTTCTACGTTGACGATTACAAATTGAAGCCGAATGAAATCAAGGACATGGTCTCAAAGATAAGCAACGACGACCTTAAAATACTCGGCGTAGACGCTGAGAACAGCAGACCTGAATGGCTGATAATAGACATACTGCTCGTTCCTCCTGTGAACGTCAGGCCGTCGATAACCCTTGAAAGCGGGGAGAGGAGCGAGGACGAGCTTACGCACAAGCTTGTAGACATAATGAGGATAAACCAGAGGCTGGAGCAGAACCTGAATGCAGGAGCGCCGCAGATCATAATAGACGACCTCTGGGAGCTTCTGCAATATCATGTAACTACATACTTCAACAACGAGACCTCAAACATCCCTCCTGCAAGGCACAGGAGCGGGCGTGCGCTGAAGACCTTGACGCAGAGGCTCAAGGGCAAGGAAGGCAGATTCAGGTACAACCTCAGCGGAAAAAGAGTCAATTACTCTGCAAGGACCGTGATAAGCGTGGACCCTAACGTCGACATAGACGAAGTGGGCGTGCCGTTTGAAGTAGCGTCGAAGCTGACTGTGCCGTTCTACGTGACTGAATGGAACATAGAACATGCGAAGAAGATGCTTGCATCAGAAGGTTATCCTTCAGTGCTCAATGTGATAAGCAGGGATGGAAAGAGGAAGAGATTGATAGACACTAACAAGGAAGAGGTGCTGAAAGAACTTGTTCCAGGCGATATAATGGAAAGGCAGCTTGTGGACGGCGACATCGTACTGTTCAACAGGCAGCCCTCGTTGCACAGGGTCTCCATAATGGCCCACAAGGTGAAGGTGCTGCCAGGAAGGACGTTCAGGATAAACCTCTGCGTTGCCGCGCCTTATAATGCGGACTTCGACGGGGACGAGATGAACCTGCACGTGCCGCAGACGCTAGAAGCAAAAGCCGAGGCGAAGATATTGATGATGTCATCCGACCAGGTCTTCTCGCCGAGGGAGGGAAATGTGATAATCGGCACTGAGCAGGACGGGATAACAGGCGCATTTGCAATGACGGATGAGAATAATTACCTTACAAAGGAATAGGCGGTGTACCTGCTTGCGCTTTCAGGGATAAATGAACTTCCAAAAGAGGCAAAGGGCGGGACTTACCGCGCACGCGATGTCTTTTCGATGCTGTTTCCAAAAGGGCTTGATTTTGAAGCGGATACAAGGCATGGCAGGATAAGGATAAAGGACGGCATGATTATTGAAGGAAGGATAGACAATGAGACGCTTGGTAGGGGCAGGAACAAGCTCTTCATGAAGATACGCGCTGATTTCGGGTTTGAAGAGCTCAAGGACTTCATCTCAAAATCTTCCAAGATGGTTTACGCATATGTGACAATGATGGGCTTCACTCTAGGGGTGAAGGAGTACGTGAACGACGTGAAGCTGATAAAGGACAGGGAGCGCATGCTTGCAGAGACCTTTGAAAGAATCAAGGCGCTTATTTCAGATTATGAGAACGGCAAGCTTGAGCCTCTCATCGGTTATACGCTTAAGAATTCGCTGGAGCGCATGATAATAGCTGAATTGAACCTTGTGAGAGACCGTGCGGGAAAGGACATACTCAAGACAAACACCAAGGGCAACACGGCAATGGACATGGTATCTTCAGGCGCAAGGGGCAACATACTCAACGTAGTGCAGATGATGATGTTCTTAGGGCAGCAGGCGACGATTTCAGGAGGAAGGATAAACCGAGGTTATGCATCAAGAAGGGCGCTGCCGCACATTGTCCCAGGAGACCTTTCACCAAAAGGCAGGGGCTTTGTGACGACATCATTCTACGGCGGCCTCGACCCTATAGACCTGTTCATGCATGCAGTAGGTTCAAGAGGTTCAGAAATTTACAAAGCGCTGCTCACGGCAAGGAGCGGATACCTGTACAGAAGATTGTCGAACGCGCTGCAGGATTATTACGTTGACATGGATTACAGCGTCAGGGACGCAGGCAACAATTTGATAGAGACGCAGTACGGCGGAGACAAGATGGATCCGATGTATACGAAGGTAGACAAGGTACGATGATATCATGGCTGAAAAGAAAGAGAATTTCCTTGTGCAGTTCGGAGAGCCTGTAGGCACGATAGCCGCGCAGTCGCTGGGAGAGCCAGGCACGCAGATGATACTGCGAACCTTCCACTATGCAGGAGTAGAGTCTACGATGTCCACTTCGGGCCTTCCGAGGATAGTAGAGTTGGTGGATGCGAAGAAGAAGCCGACGACTCCGATAACTTACATTTATCTTGACAAGAAGATCTCGAAGAGCTTTGAGAAGGTGGACGAGATGGTCAAGAAGATAAGCGAAGTAACTATGGATTCCATAGTAAGGAGGGTTGACGAGAACTTCTCGAAAGGCAAGATACGCATAATACTCAGCTCTCAGGAAATCGAGGCTGCTAGGATAACCCCGAAGTACGTCGCTTCGAAGATTGCAAAGGATTTCGGTTTCGAAGCAAACGCAGACGGCAAGATAATAGAGATAAGGATGGGCAGCAGGGACCCGAAGAAGATAAGATCAGAGCGCGTGAGGATAATGGATTCCGTAGTCAGCGGGATAGAAGGGGCAGGAAAGGTCATGATAAGGCAGGATGAAAAGACAAAGGAGTTCTACCTTGTCGCAGCAGGCAGCGACATGGAGAGCATAATAGACATAGAAGGCGTAGACTCGTCAAGGATAATGACGAATGACGTTTTTTCAGTTTACAGGCTCTTCGGGATAGAGGCTGCGAGGAACACGATAATGCTGGAGCTTTCAAAGACGCTTGAAGAGCAGAAGATAGGCGTGGACATGAGGCACCTGGCGCTCATAGCCGATGCGATGACAGCAGGAGGAAACATAAAAGGCATTGGCAGGCACGGGCTCAGCGGCGAGAAAAACTCGGTGCTTGCGAGGGCCGCATACGAAGAGACGGTGAAGCACCTTGTGCATGCTGCTGTTTATGGTGAAACCGACCACATGAACGGCGTTACAGAGAATGTGCTGATAGGCAAGCAGGTCCCTGTAGGAACGGGCACTGTGAAGCTTGCGATAAAGAAAGAGGATCTTTCAAAGATAAAAAAGAAGTAGGAGCTTATTTAAATTGTTTTATCTCTATATTATAGAATTTGCGCTTATGTTTGTTGCCGCATAAGGTGTAAAAATGCCCCAGGATAGGCCGTTCGATCTTCTGAACAAGTCAATTGGACAACAGGTAATGATAAGGCTGAAGAACGGCACCGACATAAGGGGCAGGGTAGTCTCTTTCGACGCGCACATGAACATAGTCATAGAGAACGCTGAAGAGGTCAACAGCGGCGAGCTCAAGGCGAAGCTCAACACAATACTGCTCAGGGGAGGCAACATAATATTCGTGTCCCCGGTATGACAGGCATGATTTTCGGGCTCCTGGCGCAACGGTAGCGCGCCTGCATGGCATGCAGGAGGTTGCGGGTTCAAATCCCGCGGAGTCCATGACGCTTGATTGCCATCATGCCGGAGGCGCACTGACGCCGCTGGCTTTGTACATCTGTACGAATGATATTTTAATCTGACGTCCCAACAAATAGTGGGATCTGCATGGCATCGGGTAAGAACAATACAAAGATTGTTGGAATAGTTATAGTGGTTGTGGCGGTTTTGCTGGCGCTGTATTTTCTGCTGGCATCGCATGGGGCGCCCTCAGGCGCAGTATTAGCCGCGATTTACAGCACAACAGGGAACCTTACGGTCACGGTAAGCCAGAAT
>DAIDAD010000090.1 GCA_027310795.1 Candidatus Micrarchaeaceae archaeon
ATATTTCTTTTGTGTGTTATTATACTGCATGGATAGCGGGGAAACAGATCTTCTCAGGAAATACAATAACGTGTATTTAGAAATAATAATGAAGTACAAGGATCATATCGAGGAGTCGGAACGGCTTAACGTTTCAGACCTTCCTAAGTTAGTCACGCCGGATGACGAGGCTGTTTCTGCGATGTGCGATTCGTTTAGGGCTGTCTTTGGCAATTATTCATATGCGCAGAATTTTGAGGCTGCTGCAGATTCCGCATTCAGGTATGTAAGAAAAAGCATAACAGACATCTCTCTCCCAATACAGTTCTGGCAGCTTCCGGGAGAGACGATAAAGCGCGGAGCTGGCGATTCATTTGATAAGGCTGTGCTGCTGTGCAGCATGCTAATCAATCTTGGAAACATAGCTTCCAGGGTGGTGATTGCATTCCGCGGTGATAACAGGTCGTTCATGGTCTATGCGGCTAGTGAAAAGGGCATACGCGTGTTCGACATAAATAACGACGTACGGGAATATGGAAACATCCGTGAGCTCCTTGGCGAGCTTGGCGTGTCTGACGACACAGAAGCCTCTGCTTACGAATTCAACAATTCAGTCTACAACAACCTTCTATGAGCGCCTGTGCATCTTCTTCCTTGCCGCCTTCTTCAGCCTTGACTGTTTCCGCATCCTGTAGTGCTTTCCGACTTTTCTTCTCTTCTTTGAGACTGTTTTCTGCATGACAATCAGAGAGACATTCACATCCATTTATTTATATCCTTCTGCTTCTGCTCTTTTTTCGTGTCCAGCACTCCGTTCGCAATCTTCTCCACCCTTTCCTTTGAAAAGCCGTGTTCATCGCACATGAACCTCATCAGTTTTTCCTTGTCCAGCGATGCTTCTGACACAATCTTGTGGAAATCTGCGTTGTTTATAGGCGTTACGTCAGGTTTGTTGAATATCTTCTCTACGCTTTCCGCATCGTCTATCTGTGTATTGTACTTGGACTTGAGCATGCTCTGGACGTCAGAAATGCTTTTTGATTCCTTTACTATCTTCAATGCGGTTTTTGGGCCGACGCCACGTATGCCGTCGTTGAAGTCCGTACCTATAAGCATGCCTGCCCAGATGAGCTGTCCCCTGTTTATGCCGAATCTTGCGAGTATGTCCTTGAGCTTTATCATCTCCGGCTTAACAGTGATGTATATGTTCTTTCCAGGCAGCTTTCGCCTTCCGGTTATCGTGACATTCCTTATGACAGTATCTGCGCCGAATAGGAACGAATCATAATCCTGGCTTGCAGACGCATACGCCATGCCTTTCTCAACAAGGTACGCTGCCTGCGCCTCGCCTTCTCCAGGAGCCTGGATTACAGGTATGCCCATGTATCCCAGAAGCTCCTTTGAACTGGAAACAATCTCTTTCGTTATCCTTGTGCTTGCCATCGCATGTGTCCTTGCCTCTTCGATAAGGCCTTTGTCCTGAGCTTCTTTCCATTCCTGCATGGCCTTCTCCCTGCGGTTTATCCTTGCGGCTATGGTCTTGCTCTTGAGCACTGATGGGATGCCGTCGAATACAAAGACAGGTTTCGCACCGAATTCGAGCAGGCTCGCTGTCCTGTACAGAAGCCCGGATATGTGGCTCGTTACCCTTCCTTTCGAGTCTGTCAAAGGCGCACCGTCAGGCTGCCTTATTATCGAAAGGAACTGGTATATCGTGTTGTAAGCGTCGATGGCTATGGTTTTCCCATTCAGTTCGTCAAGGGAAAATTCCTGCTTTACTTCTCCGACAAGCTTGCTTATGTCTACTGCCAAGGCATCACCGTTTATCATCCTTCCTTATCGCAGTCTCTCCTATGGTGAATGGCATATTGGACTTCTGCTTCTGGTACTGCCCGGCCTCTTTTTCTGCAGTGGAGAGTTTTATGCCTAGCGCCTTCTCGAGCTTCTTTGCCACTTCCGGAGCGGGCTCCATCCCATTTCTCTCGATCCGAGCCACAAGGCTCTCCTTTTCGTTTATCTTCAAGGCAAGGTCGTGATTGGTCCAACCGAGTTTTTCCCTCGCATCCTTTATAATATCTCCATATCCTTCTATGATCTCTGGTCCGGAGTCAGTTTCTGAATGTTTTGCCTGATAACTGCGCTGTTGCACTGATGGTTCATCGCCTATGACCTCTGAAACGCTCATGCCTTTTGAGCATTTCTGGCACGCGTACATCGTCGCGCCTTCCACACTCACAACGTACTGTTTCTCAGTGATCCTTCCACAGATATCGCACTCAGGCATATTATCCCCAATATGGAGTTGCTT
>DAIDAD010000091.1 GCA_027310795.1 Candidatus Micrarchaeaceae archaeon
ATATATGCCTATATAATAAGAAACGTTTCTGAGGCACTCCTATTTTAATAGCTTAGCTGGTTTCATGAAAGTCGAAGTTCTTGAGAGCAAGGGCAATTATCTGCGGTTCAAGCTTAGCAACAGCGATTATCCAACGGCAAACGCCTTGAGAAGGATACTCATAAACAGCGTGGACTGCTTTGCAGTCGACAAAGTGACCTTCTACGAGAACACATCGGTCATATTCGACGAATACATAGCACACAGGATAGGCATGATACCGATAACCACGCCAAAGGGATACAATGAGAAAGACGAGATACTATTCTCCCTTGAGGCTGAAGGCCCGGGAACAGTGTATTCAAAGGACATGGAGTCGAAGGACAAGGAGGTCAAGGTAGCGAACGAGGACATCCCGATAATAAAACTGGGTGCGAACCAGCGCCTCAAGTTTGACGGCAAGGCAGTTATGGGCAGGGGCATGAAGAGCTCCAAGTTCCAGCCCTGCATAGCCACATACAAGCAGATAGACGATGATAATTATGATTTTTACATAGAGAGTTTTGGCCAGATGACTCCTGCTGAGGTCTTCAAGAGGGCAGTAAGTATAATAAACAGCGAACTAAAAGAGATAGCAAAAGAGATGAAAAAGTGAAGAATGAGCGGGGGTGGCAGAGCTTGGCCAAATGCGCAGGATTGAGGAGTTTTTTACGCAGAATTCCTGTAGCTTTAGTGCTTGCGTGAGTTCGAATCTCACCCCCCGCAATCAGGTTGGTTGAATGATAGAAAAGGAATATTTGAAAAAGGCAATTCTTGAGGTCAAAGAGAGCGGCAGCAAGAACAGGAAGATGGCAGGCTACCTTGTAAGGCTCATGTCAAAGCCGAAGAGGCAGAGAATATCAGTCAACATAGCAAAACTGGAAAAGCTCTCTAACGACGGCGAAAACGTGATAATACCGGGCAAGGTCCTCGGAAGAGGGACGATTTCGAAGAAGATAAACGTTGCCGCGGTTTCATATTCAAACGGCGCGGACGGCAAATTGAAAGACGCGGGCTGCAAAGTGCTTGAAATAAAGGAGATGCTGAAGAAGGACAATGTCCGCATAATAATATAATCAGTGGTTATTTTGGCAGAATATCTTGTAGATGGAAAGGGAAAGATCCTGGGAAGGGTCTCGAGCAGCGTTGCGAAGAGACTCCTTGAAGGCGATTCCGTTTACATAGTCAATGCGGAGAGCATGCTGATGAGCGGCCATTCCAAGGACATAGTCGCAAAGTACAAGAGGCTTTACGAGCTGAAGGACAAGGCCAATCCCGAACATTCGCCGTATTGGTCGAGAAGGCCCGATATTTTCGTCAAGAGGATAGTGAGGGGCATGCTGCCTTACAAGAAGGCGAAGGGCAAGGACGCCTATAAGAGGCTGAAGGTCTACATCGGGTTCCCTGAGGAGCTTAAAAAGGTAAAGGAGTATGACATAAGGACTAAGCATTCTGATGAGATATACGAAAGCGTAATGACGATAGAACAGGTAGTCACGAAGCTTGGATATGTGAAATGATTTGATGGTTGCAGAGCAAAAAAGTGGATTGGAGAAGCTTGACGCTGAACTGCAGAGCCTCTACACAGAGCAGGGAGCTGCGAAGAAGGAAGCTAAGGCAAAGGTCAGGGCGAAGAAGGCCAGGCCTCAGAAGCAGAAGGTCGTCTTCGTAAAGTCGAAGAGGAAGGCGGCGGTGGCAAGGGCGGTGCTGAAGCAGGGCACCGGCAGAATACTGATAAACGGGAAGAGCGTGAACCTGGTCAAGCCGATAGAGGTGAGGGAGCTCATACTCGAGGCGATAAGGATAAACAGCAGCGCAAAGGCGATTGCCGATTCGTCTGACATAATGATAAACGTTTATGGCGGAGGAAGAAGCGGGCAGGCGCAGGTGGCAAGGACAGCGATAGCAAAGGCAATTGTAGAAGCTTCGGAAAGCGAGGCGCTTAAGAAAGAGTACATGAATTACGACAGGACGCTTCTGGTAGACGACACAAGGGTCGTAGAGCCGAAGAAGTTCAAGGGGCCGAAGGCAAGGGCGAGGTTCCAGAAGTCGTACAGATGACCGTTTATATTGAGTGATAATATGATGATTCCTGTAAGGTGTTTCTCGTGCGGCCAGGTAGTCGCGGACAAATGGG
>DAIDAD010000092.1 GCA_027310795.1 Candidatus Micrarchaeaceae archaeon
GTACATAAGCATAAGGACCTTCAGGAAAGAATCGATGCTGTAAAGCGCGTTCAGCAGATTCCTGCATGCCCTCGTTATATATCTGCAATGTACATTGGAATGTACATATTCGTAGGTTTTATGTACGTCAGAATGTACATATTTTAACAAGCATTCGGGCCGTTATGAGCGCCTTTATGCCTTGATTATAGTGCCCTTGGCCTTTTTTCCCGACAAAGCAGATTGCAGCCTTCCCGGCACTGTCGCGTTTATTATCTGGCATGTCGTCCCGTATTTCTTTGAGATTGAGTACAGGTAAGATAATTTTGTGGCCATCCCCCCTGTAACATCGGTCTTCAGCGATGCGCCTGCGCCTTTCATCGCCTGCCTTATGTTTTTACTGCTGATTTTTGGAATCAACTTTGCCATCTTGTCGACCTTTGGGTTTGCGGTGAATACGCCATCAGTATCGCCTGCCACTATTATTCTTGACGGCTTCAGCTTCGATGCTATGTATTCGAAAACGCCTTCCGTCGATATTATCGTTATGCCCTTCGCCGAGTCTATGACAAGGTCGCCCATTGTCAAGGGCACAAAGCCTTTCTTGATTGCTTTCTCCATGGGAGAGATGTCCCATGCATACATCTTTCCTTTCCTTGCCATCCCAGACGACGGCCTGAATGACAGCGCATTTACGTTGTTAGAAACCAGCTCCTTCAATATCAGCATGTGCAGTTCTGCAGCTGCATACTGGGTTATTGATGCGCCCTTCATGCTGCTTCTTGAGGTTATCCCTTCCTGGATTCTGTATTTCTTTGCAGGCACATGGCCGAAGGAGCCGCTTCCGTGGCCTATTACGATATTTGTCTTGCCCGACTGTTTTATCTCATTCACAAGGCGCTTTATCTCCTTGGGCTTTGCAGTGTTCGGCATGCTGGTGTCTGTTATTATGCTGCCGCCGAGCTTTACAAGGCAAAGGTCCTTCATTCAATCATGCATATTTCTGTTTAAATGCTTTAAAGCAGTCAGCCCCACATCTCCGCCTTTATCTCCCTGTCATTTACGCCCATCGCAGTGAGGTCGTCCTTCAGCGCCTTCACAAATGCAGGAGGGCCGCAGATGTAGCTCATTCTTTCCATGAAGTCGGGCACGAGCTTCTTTATCATGTCCCCGTTCACATGCCCTGTCGGACCTGTCCAGCCGTCGCCAGGCGCGGGCCTTGTGACTGTCACAAATGTTTTGAGGCCCATTGTCGTGCTGAACTCATCTAGCTCCTTCTTCTCTATTATGTCATACGGGTACTTCACGCTGTACAGCACTGCGCAATCTAGTTTCTTCCCCAGGCTGTTAGCATACCTCAGCATCGAGAAGAATGGCGCTATTCCAGTGCCGCCTGCGAGGAATAGGAATTTCTCCCCAGAATTTATGTCGAACTGGAACTGGCCATAAGGCGCAGATATGTAATAGGTGTCGTTGACCGCTGCCTTCGCGAGCTTCGATGTCAGCTGCCCGTTTATCATCGATATGAAGAATTCGAAGTATTCTGACGGCGGGGAATTTGCTATGGAGAATGCCCTGCTTACAGATTCGCCTGTCTCCTTGTTTTTGTAAGTCAGCATCGCAAACATGCCGGATATGAAATCGACCTTGGTCTTGTCCTCGGATTCAAACCTGAACGTGGTAACGTCCTTTGTGGACTGGTATATGCTGGTTATAGCATACGGCTTGTTCATTACTACTGGCTTTATTACAACCATCGGATCGCCCCTTCTGCTTTCTTCAGCTCTTTGAGTTAGTAATAGACTCTATGGTCTTCTCGTACTTCTCTATGGTCTTTATCATCTCCTTCAGTTTGGGATTTATGTTGTAGCCAAGGTCGTATCCCCTTTCCGTCCTTATGTGCGTAGGCTGCAGCACGTTCAGGTTCATCGAAAGGCTCCTGAGCGTTATGATCAGGGTCTTCCTTGTGAACTTCTTTCCAAGAAGCACGTAGAGCTCCCTCGTCGTCCTTGGGGACTTCACCATGAGGAGCTTCAGCACAGCGTAATTCGGCTTTGACATCAGCTTCCTTACCGCCCAGATATTGTCGTTGTCCTTTTCTCTCTTAGGCATGATATATCACCTATCCTATCCTTGATTAGATAGGATTAGTTAAATTTTATAAAGG
>DAIDAD010000093.1 GCA_027310795.1 Candidatus Micrarchaeaceae archaeon
TACCAGTACGATGTTTCTCATGCGGCCAGGTAGTCGCAGACAAGTGGGAGGAGTTCAAGGACAGGGTGAAGAACCGGAACGAGGATCCTGCAAAAGTGCTTAAGGAGCTCGGGGTAGAGCGGTACTGCTGCAGGAGGATGCTGATAAGCCATGTGGACATCATAGATGAAATAATAACTTACGGGAGAAAGTAATGGATAAGGATAAAAACAATTGCGTTGCAAAGAGTAAGAGGGGTCGTCTGCTAGTCTGGTTAGGCTCTGTGCTTAGGGAGCACATGACCCGAGATTCGAACGGGAATTCAAAATGGCTTTTGTGCAAAGACAAAGGCCATGAGGCTCTCGGCGACCCCAAATCATGGTGAAATAATGGCTGAAGAACTGTTGATTGATCAGAACGCTTACCTGGAAGCAGGCATACACATAGGGACAAAGGTAAAGACCCCTGGGATGAAGAAGTTTGTGTACAAGGTCAGGGAGGACAGGCTTTACCTGCTGGACCTCAATACAATAGACACTAGGATAAAGGCTGCTGCTGCAATGCTCGCACAATACAACCCTAAGGACATAGTAGTCACCGCCTCAAGGATATACGCAGTGGCTGCTGCTGAGAAATTCGCTGAGATAACAGGGTGCAGGGCGATAAGCGGAAGGGTCATGCCGGGCATACTCACCAACCCGAAGAGGGAAGATTACATAGAGCCTGAGATAATACTCATAAGCGACACGAGGAACGAGAAGCAGGCTGTCAAGGAAGCTAGCGAGACAAACATACCGATAATAGCCCTGTGCGACACGGACAACTGGATAAAGTTCGTCGACCTTGTCGTCCCGTGCAACAATAAGGGAAGAAGATCCCTCGCTCTCGTCTACTACCTGCTATCAAGGCAGTTCCTCAAGGAGAAAGGCTTAATAAAATCTAATGAGGAATTCAAGTACAAGGTCTCCGATTTCGAGGCAAAGATGGAGATAAGGGCGAAGTAGTTGAATAAGGAATCTTTCAAAGGACAAGCAGCTGTGGACTTCATTTCCTCATACGGATTTGCAATTTTGATAATAACGATAGCAGTGATAATGATATACAAGATAGGCTTCTCAAGCATCGCTGGGTTCACGCAGCAGGCGTGCACCGCTCAACCAGGCTTCACATGCGATTACATAAACCTGAATACCACAGGCATACTGACGCTGAAGATGTCGCAGAGCATAAGCACGCACCTGAGGCTGAACGCGTTCGCGTGCTCCACGAACCTTAATTCCACCGGCACGGGCCCTTTGTATGGAAACATAGGGGTGATAGGCAGCAATGCGTTCTATCCTGCAAACGACAACCCTCTTGGGACCGAGCTGTACGGCGGCTCGCATAACATATTCTACATTAATTGCTATGGCAGCCATGGATTGCTTAGCGGTTCATTCAGCAGCCCTGTAAACGTGTATGTGTTCATGAATTACACAGTGGCAGGCTACCAACCGACAGTTCAGACTATCCTCGTTTACGACGGAGCTTATACATGACCTCGTTCATTGTTTATTGAACATGAGTATGTATTCCTTTTCTGAAAACCTGTCAAGTTTGCCGCCGCAGTTGCACCTGAAGCCTGAGTCCTCTGCAGAGTCATAAGGGTATATCACCTTATTATCCTCAAAACAGGAACTGCACGTGAAGAATTGGCTCCCTTTTCCGCTGTTTCCTGTACTCTTTTTCCCCATGAGCTTGTTTGGCAGTATAAATTTATCAGCCTTGCGCAGATTTGCATTTCCCTTCATTCCACTTTGCCGAAGAGCGGCTTCCCGCGCCTAGGTTTGTAGGAAATGTCGCTGAATCTGCAGTCCTCGAGCCTTCCGGGTTCTACCCCAAGCTGTGCATTTATGTCGTTGGAAGATGCGGGGATGAATGGGTATGCGAGTATTGATATTATCCTGCACGCTTCAAGCATATTGTACAGCGCGTTTCCCAACTCCGCTCCTTTCAGCTCCCACGGCTTCTTGTCGTTTATGTACTTGTTCGAGGCCTTTATGAACCGCCATAATGTTTCAAGCGCCTTGAAGGTCTCGTTCCTGTCCATATGGTCCGAGAA
>DAIDAD010000094.1 GCA_027310795.1 Candidatus Micrarchaeaceae archaeon
CTATATAGGAAAACTATTTAAAATATACCCTCATCGCGCACCTGGACATGGCATATACGCGTACCAAAAACGCAAAACATGCGCCTCTGCATTGCGCTATAGATAACTTTAAATATGAAAATCAGCGCAAGGTAATCATGGCATCAAAAGAAAAAACAAGCCCAGTTTCAGCAAGAAACGCAAACGAAGTACTTAAGGAATTCAACAACGCTGCACGTTCGGTTATGAAGATAAAGAATGCGGGCAGCGGATCCAGTGAAGAGTACGGCGCAATCTTCTCAAATCTCTCAAAGCAGCTAAAGGAGCTTGTCAGGGACGTCAGCACCGACAGCGACCTCAAGGCAGGCGAAACGGACAGGATAGAAAAGGCAGGGCAGCGCATACTGGAAGCCGTACCTAAGGAATCTACTGAAAAGGCAAGGAGCTCGCTTTCAAAGTTCATGGGCGAAATAGAGGGCTCTGCGTACCAGAAAGCCCTTGAAAGGATAACCGGGCTTACAAACGGGCTGAAGGAACTTTCAGAATCATATTCAAACGGCATTGTCAGCGGCGCAGGATCGGTAGAAGCCGCGTACCAGAAAGTCCAGAAAGCGATGGGCGACATATTCCTTCCATATTCGGAAAGCAGCAAAGAAGGTGATGACAATCTAACTGCAAACCTGCCCCAGAAAGAGGCGCAGATGGCAAAGGACCTCAAGCTCATCAAGAAAATAGCGATAATAGGACCTGTAATAGACACGTTAAACATGAAGCTCTCAGAAATTGGCAAACATGGCCAAGGCAGCGCGCCTGCTACAGAAACAAAGCACAATAACCCTATCGCTCCTGAACCTGCAGAGGAGAAAATATTTATTCCTGAATTCCTAAGGAAAAAACATTCAAAAAGTTCCAAAGTCGTTGACATAACCGAATCTTTGCTTGACAGGAAATTAGTGGAAGAGGCGCGGCTCTCAAAAAAGAAAAAGGACGAATCCATCAAACTAGAGAAGTCAGTAAACCTTTCAGCGGCAAACGAGGGGCAGATGCCTGCGCTTTACGAAGATGTCGGGCCTGTGCAAAAGCAGCATGCAGAACATAAGAAGGACCTCTCAGGGTTAAGGCTTATAACCAAAAAAGAGGCGATGGACAACCTTAATGAGCATAAGAAAAGCCCACAGTATCATGTTGCAGCCGCAGATTCACCTTTGCAGAAGCATGCGCCTGATGCCTCAAACAGCGGGTCCGGCGGTATTCCTAATACAAAAAACGCAGGCAGCCGCGATAATAGTAAAGGGGAGAAGCCGATTATCATAGATTCAGAGAGATCTAAAAAACTGCAGGAATTCATAAAGCATAGAGGGATGATGGTCAAGGACATACAAGAAAGCAGGAAATCCCTGGAAAAGATGGCTGAGGATTTGATGAATAAGTGCAAAGAGGGAGGCCACCTCAGCGACAAAGTGCTTGAAGACATATCCAAGGCGAACGTAAGCCTGTTCGTAAAGATAAACGCGTATCAGGATTACCTCATGGTCATGAAGGACGGGATAAACGGCATGTACAATGAAAAGAAAGACGCCGAGGTGCGTGATTCAGAGAACGGATACATAGACTCGGCATATAAATTCATTAAGGAAAACGGATCAGCTGCAAACGGCGCCATGGAATGGCTTGCAGAAGGCATGCACCTAGGCGTACACAAGCAGCATATGGAAATGCACATAATCAGGTATCTGCAGACTGACATATACTCAAAAACCGAGTCCTCGCAGCTGGGCTTGATTATGCAGTCCTATGCCAAAAATCCTGAAGAGTCCGGCAGCTTGTATGAGCAGATAGAGAGATATTCCAGGATGATAAGGTCGAAGCTTGAAGAGCATAACAAAGGATGGCTCGATTATATTTCAATCACCAGTCCTGCGCTGCCGCACGAGGTCATAAGCCAGCTGTCATATATCTGTGTTAATTTCGGGCTCATGGGCAATGCCAATTACATGCACGGCGCACAGCGGAAAACAGATGAGGAACAGGAAGAGCCGATTACTCTGAGAAAGCCCACAATCCATTAAAGGCTGGCAGCGCTGGCAAGCACACAC
>DAIDAD010000095.1 GCA_027310795.1 Candidatus Micrarchaeaceae archaeon
GATTAAAGTAATAATGCTTTTGATTCGCATGGATGTCGCGGACCCCGGTATTGGAATCCTGAATAATCTCCTTTCCGAGTATTACAGGAACAGCAGAGCCTATTTCCCTGACCGCATAGGCGAAAGGGAATTCGGGATTGGAGACCTTGAAAGGAAGATAGCGTTCAGGCACATCTCCTTCAAGTCTGAAGACGACCTCAGAAGGTATGTGATAGCGAATGCGCCTCCGTATGTTTCTTGCTCTGCGGCGTATTACAGGTTCCCTGCAGGAAGGCCCATGTCGGTCAAGGGCTGGGAGGGCTCCGAACTTGTATTCGACCTTGATGCGAACGACATGCACCTTGATTGCCAGAAGCAGCATGGCAGCTCATGGGTCTGCAGCAACTGCTTTGAGAGCGTCAAGGCAGAGACCCTCAAACTTATCGAGGACTTTCTTATTCCTGATTTCGGCTTCTCAGAGAAAGAGATTCTTGTGAACTTCAGTGGCAACCGCGGTTATCATGTCCACATAAAGAGCGAGGTTGTGATGAAGCTCGATTCTGACGCAAGGAAGGAGATAAGCGATTACATAGCAGGCCATGGCATCGACTTCTCGCAGTTCTTCGCTGAGGAGAGGCTCCGTGGCTCAAGGATACAGAAGCTCGTCGGCCCGAGAATCGACGAGAAGGGATGGCGCGGGAAGGTCGCAAGGAAATTCGTGAAGAGCCTGAATACAAGTTCTGAAGAGCTCGAAAGGATGGGCATCGAAAAGCCGATTGCAAAGAGGCTCTATGGCAAAAGGGCGCTAATAGAGATGGGAATACGAATGGGGAACTGGGACATGGTATACATAAAGAACAAGGCCGACTTCTGGAAATCGATAATTGAGAGGCAGGCGGTGGCACAGAGCGACAAGATAGACAAGAACGTCACGAACGATCCATCGCACATGGTCAGGCTTGCCGGCTCCGTCCACGGCGGCTCAGGGCTTGTCGCAAGGAAGATGTCCGTATACAAGAACCTCGGCCGTTTCGACCCGATGAAAGACGCGATTGCATTCAAGAAAGGGGCGCTGAGGATAATTGCTGACACACATGATGTCCTTATTATGGATGGAAAGGAGTACGGCCCTTACAGCAAAAAAGAGATTGTCATAGAGACTGCGCCTGCGATGTATCTTTACCTTAAGGGCCTTGCAAAAGTCGTTTCTGTGGAATAGCAAAGCCTTAATTAATTTTTCTTTGTAAAAGCATTACACGTTCCTTTATTAGAGGCATGTTGCCTGTAATCAGTGAATTCTATGGGAGCTTACGAATACATAAAAGATAGCGTTGAAAACGAGTACAAGGGCAGGGACGAGAACCTGAAGTCGAAGATAACCAACTGGAGGAAGGAATCCTCTGTCTCGAGGATAATGCGGCCTAGCAACCTTGCGAGGGCGCGCGAGCTGGGATACAGGGCGAAGCAGGGCGTCGTGCTTGTCAGGATACGCATAAGGAAGGGCAAGCGCAAGCGTGAAAAGCCGCGCGGAGGAAGGAAACCCAGCAAGAGCGGAAGGTTCTTCGCATACAGCGCATCGCTGCAGTCCATGGCAGAGGGCAGGGCTTCACGCAAGTTCGCAAACTGCGAAGTCCTTAACTCTTATTACGTCGGAGAAGATGGAACATACAGGTTCTTCGAGGCGATACTGCTCGACAGGGCGCACCCTGCCGTTGCAAAGGACAATAACTATGCAAATGTCATAAAGAAGAAGGGACGCGCATACCGCGGGCTCACAAGCTCAGGAAGGAGGCACCGCGGATTATAAGGAAGTATAATGCACAGGGCGGAGCTCTCGATAGAGATTGGGAAGGATTCGAAGGAGTATGCAGACATTGCAGGGAGCAGCAGCATAAAAGGCGTGACAATGTCGGTGTCTGCAGACGGCAAGATGCTAATCGTTGCAATCGAATCAGAGGATTCGAAGAAGCTCCTTGAGGCAATGAATAGCTTTATTAAAGAATTGCGGGTAATTGATAGCGTCTGGAGGATAGTCAAGCAGTGACTTCACGGTCAGCGATAATT
>DAIDAD010000096.1 GCA_027310795.1 Candidatus Micrarchaeaceae archaeon
CCTTGAAGGAATAGATTTCAGGGAGTACCAGTTCAACATAATAAAATCGATATTCGAAAGGGGCAACACTCTTGTGGTCCTTCCGACAGGGCTGGGCAAGACGCTGATAGCGGCATATGCGATAGCAGGCGCGCTCGCGGCAGACAAGAAGGCCATATTCCTTGCGCCGACAAAGCCGCTTGCAGAGCAGCACTACGATACACTGTGCAGTCAGCTGACCATAAGCGGCAGCGAAATCATGCTGCTTCTCGGGACAACGAACAAATCAAAGAGGCAGGAGAGCATGAAGAATTCCAGGGTCATGGTCGCGACTCCGCAGACGGTTGCAAACGAGCTGAAGAGCGGAAGCCTTGACATGAAGGAGTACCATTCGATTGTATTCGACGAGTGCCACAAGGCCGTAGGAAGGTATGCGTACACGTACATAGCGGACCAGTGCTATGAATACGGGGTTAAGACGATAGGGCTTACAGCTTCGCCAGGGTCGAAGAAGGAGAAGGTGAAGGCGCTTCTTGAAACGCTGAAGACAGAGCACATAGAGTCAAGGATTTCAACAGACAGCGACGTCGCAAGGTATGTCATGCCGAAGCACATGCACATAGTCGATGTAGATCTGTCGGATACTGTCAAGGAAATCTCTGAACTGATAAGGCCGGAAGCTGAGGCAAGCCTCTCAAGCCTTAACAGAATGGGCTTCCTGCACTTCAAGTACTTCGACAGGATACCGAAAGGCAGAATCATAGCCTTAGGCGACGAGATAAACAGGATAAGCCCGGAATACAAGTATGCCGCAATAACCAGCTACGTGAAGCTGCTGAACCTGTCGCATGCATACGACCTTCTTACAGTGGAAGGGATAAGCCCGTTCCTCGAATACTTCGAATCGCTGCAGAAAAAGGAGAAGAAGTCCAGGGCCTTGGAATCAGTGCTGCACAACAAGAGGGTGCTCGCTGCGCTGGAGAAGGCGAAGTCTGCAAAAAATGCAGGGGAGGAGCATCCGAAAGTGATGGCACTACTCGACGTGCTGCGGAATTACAAGCAAAGAAGCGTCATAGTCTTCGCGCAGTACAGGTCTACGATACGCATGCTCGTAGAGTACATAAACAACAACGGCTTCCCGGCTATGGCATTCACAGGGAAGGGCGAAGGAATAACAGGGTCTACGCAGAAGGCGATCATAGATGACTTCAGGAACGGCAAGTTCCATGTGCTCGTCGCCAGTTCCATAGGCGAGGAAGGGCTGGACATACCAAGCGTTGACGCTGTGATATTCTACGAAGCGATACCGAGCGAGATAAGGAACATACAGAGGGGAGGGAGGACGGGAAGGATGAAGCCCGGGAACATATACATAATCATAGCGAACAACACGAAGGACCAGGTGTACTTATACGTGTCAAGGAAGAAAGAAGAAAAGATGAATATGCTGATAAAAGCACTGAACAAGGAGCTGGAGCACAGAAAGCGGACCGCTGCGCCAGCGCAGCACAAGCTGCCTGAGTAAATACAGGCCTGATGCCTTCCCTACAGCATAATAATGCGATGGCAGTCTATTTCCTGTAATGATAATGGCTGGTCGCCATGCTGCATTTTTCCGAAGAGCTTTCCGAGATGCGCTTTGCAAGGCCTTTCTGCTCCTCAAAGCTGCAGAGCTTTGTCTTTACAAGGAAGCCGTACTCTCCCTCAGTCATGAAGACTTCGTCTACGCTGTCGAAATTCGCAAGTTCCTCTGCAACAATGTCTGCGTCAACACTGTCCTTCGGCCTTACAAAGAAGAACCTGTGGAGCTTCACAGTTTTCTTAGTCACATCACCACCAATATGATCATGGCATTAAAGGGATTACAGATTAAGGATAAAAAGCGGATGAGACAGAGTATTTGGGTTGGTTGGGGAAACAAGAATAAGGCCCATTGAAGGGCTTATGCCTTGAATATCCATCTCATCCACCTGAGGTAGATTATGAATGTTTTATTATTTATTAATAAACCTGAATTAATCCTTGTCGTGTAGCCATAGTGCATCTCAGTGGAC
>DAIDAD010000097.1:0-1759 GCA_027310795.1 Candidatus Micrarchaeaceae archaeon
TTTAATGATATAGTGATACGATGAAAAAAGCTGTCAGGAAGGGCAAAATAGATGCTAATCCCCATTTCAAGATTGAGAACATAGTCGCTAGTGCAGACCTTGGCGTTGAACTGGACCTCTATGCAATCGCAAAATCCTCTGCAGACGTGGATTATGAACCGGAGCAGTTTCCAGGCGCGATATGCAAGATACACAATCCAAAGACCGCTATCCTCCTCTTCAAGAACGGCAAGATAATATGCACAGGAGCGAAGACTGAAGAGGACATAAAGAAGGCGATAGGCCAGGTAGTCAAGATTGTGAGGAATTACATACTGAAGAAGAGCTGATTCCCAGAATCAGTACTTTATAAGCGAGAGTATCTCCGTATCCTTAATCTTATCCCTGCCGTTAAGGAATTCTAGCTCTATCAGGAACGCGATTACCTTCACTATCCCTCCTGACCTGCGGACCAGCTCTGCCGCCGCGCTTGCAGTGCCTCCCGTAGCCAGCAGGTCGTCTACGATTACAACTGTGCTGCCCTTTGCAATTGCATCGGAGTGCATCTCTATCGCTGCGCTTCCGTATTCGAGCGCATATTCAATTCCTATGGTCTTGTAAGGCAGTTTTCCTTTCTTCCTTATCGGTATGAAGCCCTTGCCAAGCCTGTATGCAAGCGCTGAGCCTATTATGAAACCGCGTGCCTCTATCCCTATGACATAATCAAAATCTGTACCGGAAAGCCTTCTTGCAAGCTCCTCTATCACAGAAGAAAAGGCTGCGCTGTCCTTGAGAACAGGAGTTATGTCCTTGAACAATATGCCCTGTTTCGGGTAGTCCTTTACGTCGCGTATCATGCTTTTTATGCGCTCTTCGCTGTATTCCACTGTAATTGCCCTTTTGCTGCCTGTTAAGGCAAGGTTATAAAGATTTATTAATTAATGTTAATATATCTGTTGTGAAGTCATAGTTGGTAACATGGCATATGAACGCATTCCAAAGACCCTTGCGCTGATTCCAGATGGCAACAGGAGATGGGCAAGGATGAACAAGCTCTCCGCACTCAACGGCTACAGTTATGGCGTGAACAAATTCATAGAATTCAGCGAATGGTGCGTCAAGTCGGGGATAAACAATGTGACTGTCTGGGCTTTTTCTTCTGATAACATAAACAGGCCGAGGCGCGAGGTCAATGCGCTCTTCAGGATATATGAGAAGGCTGCAAAGGACAGCAAGATAATAGACATGCTGCACGGCAACAAGCTCAGGATAAACATAATCAGCAACCCGGAAGTGGTGCCGAAGAAACTTGTCGCTGCGCTTAAAGGGATTGAGGACGAGACCGCAGAATACAGGGACAGGGTGGTGAACATACTCCTTGGTTACGGAGGCAGGGAGGACATCGGCTTTGCGCTCAATAAAATGAAGAGGATGAGAAGCTTCAGCGTTTCTGAATTCTCGAAGAACCTCATGTCAAGGACGATACCTAACATAGACATGATAATAAGGACTTCCGGGGAGATGCGCCTGTCGGGATTCATACCATGGCAGTCGACTTATTCAGAATTATACTTCTCGAAGAAGCTGTGGCCCGACTTCACAAAGAGGGATTTCAACATGGCGCTCGCTGAGTACAGCAAAAGGGAGAGGAGGTTCGGCAAGTAATGTGTTCGCATGAAAGGGAGAAAAAAGAGCTTTTCAGATTATGCGACGTATTTTAACCTAAAACTTCCGAACAGTGCCGTGCTGCTCCTATATCTTATAATCATAGGTGCAGTAG
>DAIDAD010000097.1:1769-2005 GCA_027310795.1 Candidatus Micrarchaeaceae archaeon
GTGTCTACCGCAGTTGTGCATTACAGCCATTCTGGCAGCATATACCGGGTGCTGCTTTACGGCGCAGGAAATGGATTCATGGTAATAACGCTGCCAGCTCTGCTCACAATCATACTATTGAAAGTTGTGAAGAGAAGGCTACGTGCAAGGCATGCGCTCTTTGCAACGCTAGTCGTGTCAGTGATATATGCATTGTTCATAATCATCGATGCGCTTTCCTACAGCGTGCTTAATAG
>DAIDAD010000098.1 GCA_027310795.1 Candidatus Micrarchaeaceae archaeon
CCCATACGTAGCAGCTGCGATAAACATAGTGCTCGCACTGACGACAGGCATGATTGCCGGCGAGGCATTTCACATATACATGGAGCACAGCACATATGTAAAAAATAAGGGCAGTAGCTGAATGCCACATTAATTAAGGAACATTTATATACGTGAAAAGCACACGTTTATTCGAGGGGATTAACTTGGAACACACTGAAAAAGCAAGGGACATGAAAGCATACCACAAAAGGATGCAGCAGAAGCTTGAGGAGCACAACGCAGCCGGCCTTCCCCCTTCGGTAAAGAAAGAGAAGCTTGAAGAGGCGTACGACAGGCTGCAGAATTACGTGTACAAGCTTGTGCCAAAGGCGCCAAAGGCAAGGAAGGCATGAATGCATTGAAAGAAAGCACAAGGAGTGCAGTTCGGCGTATTTAATCTTTTCCTTCGATATGTTATTGGTTCAATGCCTTCAGAGGACAGATTTGACTGGAAGGTTTATCCTGAGACAGGAGTATTTGTAAACGGGCTTGTCGCAGCGTTTCTCAAAGGGAACAGGTTCGCGGCTTCGCTTTCAAAAAAAATGTATGATGAGACCTCTACAAGGTTCATAGACTGGGTGGATCACATACAAATTCCATCATCGGAATACGGCAAGAGCGACCTTGCAAAGGTAGGGTATAAGAAAACGGGCACGTGCACCCATGGAGACGTGTACAGGAACGCTGGCACCTACCTGTTCCCGATAATACTTAATGAAGACGGTGAATTCAGGGTTGCGGTAAAGCCCGAGGAGATTGAGAGCTTTATCCTGTCCTTGGGGCTCGGAATAGTGCCTGAAGGCAGACCTTTCTCAGCAGTAAGGCGCGCTGACCTGAATAAAGAAGGAACGTTCATACTTTCAGCTGTTGAAAGAAGGGGCGGCGCAGGCTTTGAAGCAAGCAATGACGATGACATAAAGGAATACCTGGAATCTGTAAGCGGATTCATGGAGAGGAAGAGGATATTCAGGAACGATATCCAAGGCATTGAGTATACAAAGGGATTTGTAGAGGGGCAGTGCAGCGGTCTTGGCACTTCGAGGGCTGCCGACGCTTTTTTCAGGGCGGAGAGGCTCTACTGGCAGCGCAGGAACCGCGCAGGGCAGATCCAGAAGTCACGGCAGGACAAACTGGGGCTCGGCTGGGGCAACCATGATCATCATACTTACAGATCTTCAAGGGAGCACCTTGTCGACCTGATAGAGCTTTTTGAGATAATGGGCTATGAGTGCAGGGAGCGGTATTATGCAGGTGCGAAAGCAGGCTGGGGCGCGCAGATACTTGAACACAAGGAGTGCGAGATTGTGATATTCACTGACGTTGACTTGAATGAGGATGAGACAGGCTTCGACTACGCACATGAGCGCCTTGCCGAGAGAAAAGAATTGGGGACCGTAGGTTTATGGATAGCGCTTAACGGTGAGAGCATACTGCAGGCAGGGATGCACCACCTCGAGGCAAGGTTCGACTTCGAGAAGCTGCGGAAGGACCTGCCATTGCTGGGAATAAAAGTAATGCAGCCGTTTTCGTATTTTGAATTTTTGAAGCAGGCATTTACAGAGGGCGAGAGATGGGCTGCTGACGAAAGCAGGGCAAAGAAGGTCCTTGAGAGAGGGGCGATAACAGAAGGGCAGTATGAAGAGTTCCTGAAAGGCGGAGTGATAGGCAGCCATATGGAGAATCTGCAAAGGGACAATGGCTTCAAAGGCTTCAACAAAGCATCTGTCACCAAAATAATAAGGGAGACAGACCCAAGGCTTGAACATTTCGGAGGCGCATGATATGGGAATGCAGGATTTTCTTGGAAAGCTGAAAAAGACAGGCGCAGAAGTGCGTATGGACAAGAGGTCAATAGAAGATTTCTCTCATGACAAATCATATATAACGCCTAGAAAGCCGTTGGCTGTTGCTGTGCCAAGAGACAGGGCGCAGGTCTCTGCGATAATGAGACTATGCAGCACTTATGG
>DAIDAD010000099.1 GCA_027310795.1 Candidatus Micrarchaeaceae archaeon
CAATAGACTATACTGCAAGAAGGTCTTCAGACAGGAGTATAGTGTACACCACTATAGAAAAGACAGCGAAGGACGAAGAGGTCTTCGAAGAGGGCACAAAGTATGTCCCTCAGCTTGTAGTGATAGGCAAGAACAACGCGATAAAAGGAGTGGAAGATGCTGTAAAGCAGATGGCTGCGGGCCAGGCAAAGACCGTGGAAATGGGACCGAAGGATGCTTTCGGCGAACGCAGCGAGGAGCTTGTCAGGGTAATGAAACTCTCGGATTTCAGGGAAAGGGACATGAACCCGGTTCCTGGGATGCGGGTGAACATAGACGGCACAACTGTCACAATAAAGAGCGTGAATTCAGGAAGGGTGGTCGTTGACGCAAACCACCCGCTGGCAGGCGAAAAACTCACCTATGAAATAACAGTGATAAAGAAGCTTGAATCTGAAAAGGAAAAAGTTGAATCGATAGCTGAGATGTATTCGCTGAAGCCTTCAGCAATACAAAGCGAAAATTCACGAGTAAAGATGTCGTTTGGCAAGGATGTGAACAAGGACGCTGATTATTTCATAAACAAGTCAGCGCTTGTAAGCGCGATATTCAGGTTCATGGAAAACGTAAAGGGCGTGGACATAGAGGAGCAGTACGATAGGGAAGAGAAAAAAACCTAATCAGCCGTTTATGCTTATCGCATAGGAGCCGTTTACCTTTATGTTCATCCTTTTTGCTATGTCTGACTTCTCGACATTGAGTATCGCAACGTAGCCGCTCCACTTCGAAGTGAGGTCAGATGCATTGCATACAGGGCATGTGCTGCCCTGCGATATTATAAGATTGCATTTCCTGCACGCTAATTCCATTCAATCGCCTATTCATCTCCTTGGCGGCCTCCTGCCACCCCTGCTGTCCCTACCGCCCTGCCTTCCTGTAGTCTTGCGCTCCTTCTTAGGCTCCTTTATCCATTCATACTTGCCTAGCCCGTCAGGCCTCATAGTGAGCGCTATCTTCACGTCGCCTATGCTGTTCTTCAGGCTTATCGAAGAGACCTTTCCGAACACGACATCGCCTTTCTTCAGGTTTCTGCCAGTGTTCCTTGAAATGAAGAGCGCAGCCTTCCTGTCATAGCTTATGAAGTCGCTCGTTATCTGTGACATGTGCACAAGCCCGTCCACAGGCCCTATCCTTATGAAGCACCCGAAGTCCGCAAGCTCCGACACCTCACCGACAACCACTTCCTCTACCTCTAATTGGAAGGCGAGTACGTCGAATGTCACTTCATGGTGCGTTGAGGGATCGCCAGGGATTATTCTGCCGTCGCTTATGTCCCTTACGTTGAAGACCGCAAGTATTATCCCAAGGTCCTTGTCAAGCGTGCGCTCATACCTGCTCCTGAGTATCTTCTCCACTCCTTCGTCTATCTTCTCCCCGAAGTATATCGGGGAGACATTCACTGAATCTTTTATCGTATGTATGTAGTACACTATACCAATCCTTTATAATCACAGATAAGAAGCAAAAATACCAAATCAATAAGAACAAATAAAAATATAAAGCCATTGCAGAAGCCATTCTGCATGGCTATCTCAGCATGCCGCTAAGGGAAACGCCCAATACCTGCACCTTCCTCTTTTTCAGTGCCTTTTTAAGCGCAGTGTCATTTGTGCAGACCAATGTTTCTTCAGATGCGCTATTCATTATCCAGTTGTCAGGATACTCCCTGCTGCTGCTTATAACGACGTGCTTGTTCCTCTTTATCAGCGCAAGCGCAGCCTTCGCGCTCTTCGAATACCTTGTTCTGCTGCCTGCTATGCCGTTTATCTCATTGATTATGCCGTTTGACAGGTGTATCTCAGAGCCGGGGAACCTGTCCAGAAGAAGCTCAAAGACATCATGATTTCTGGATAACGAGAATATGATTGAACTTGTATCTAGTATTATCTTCTTGGCTGGCATAGCAATCAGGCAATGTTTATTAT
>DAIDAD010000009.1:0-9127 GCA_027310795.1 Candidatus Micrarchaeaceae archaeon
CTAAACCTATGAAAAACATGCGTATAAACGCTGCATTATTAAAGCATTTTAAAAATACCTGGAAAAACATAAATATTAGGAAAAAGCAAAGTAGTGCAGGTAAGCATATGGATCAGGCAGTAAAGAGTTCACAGCAGGATAAAAAGAAGCTTCTCATAGGCGTATTCCACGCATACAAGGACAAAAGGACGTGCAATGAGGAGATAAAGATGATACTTGACCTTATACAGGAACACAGGCCAAAGACAATGGCGATAGAACTGCCTTATGATTATGAGACAAGGGAAAAGCACGGCCTCAGGGTCTTTTTCTTCGGCGACCTCGCAGCGCAGGCGAAGGTATACGGGATATCCGTGCAGCCAATGGAAGAACCGGCAGAATGGGACAGGCGGCACGCGCTTGACGTTGCAAGGAACATATCATCAGGCAGAATCAACGTAACAGAGGTAAAAGAGCGCGTAAAGGAGCTCAACAGGGCCGCTGATGCAGATGGCGAACGGACCACTGCAAACAACCTGATACGTGAAAGGTACGAGAACGGCATAAGGCTGCTGAAAGGCAACGGTTACGCCTCTCCTGCAAGAATAGAGCGGCGTATAGACGAGTCAAACAGGAAGCGGGAGGGGCATATGCTATCCATGATAACTTCTACAAACCCAGATTTTGTGGTCGTAGGCGCATCGCATGCGTTCAAGCTTAATGAACAACTGCGCCATTACCTGTTCATAAACGCGCTCAGGGAAGCGGAGCAATCATCAAAGCGCATCCCTGAAAGCGCCTAAGCTGCCTTTACCATATGGCGTAAAACTAATCCTGCATAAACCACACTTCCACAAAACTTTTAAATACCAGAAAATTCACTTAATATCTGTGGGGAATATGCATGGAAACCAGAGAGAGCCTGCTCTCTATGGAAGAGACGGGCTTTGGGGGAAGGGAGAATGAGGATACCTTCAGGAAGCTGGCCGAATGCGCATACGAGTTCCCGGAATCGAGAGAAGAGATGGCAGCCGCGCTTGAGGCATACGCTGAAAGGGCCAATACCAGCAAAGAGAGGAACAGGTCAAGCAGCATCGCGACAGAGATAAGGGCGATAACGATGCTGGAGACTCTCGCTTCGGAACTCTGAATAAAGGGCTCGGCTGGGCCAGCAGCCGCGCTTTCTCATCATTAATGCCTATTTCTCATTCAGGTTCCAGCCTGAGGTTCTGAAAATAAAAAGCTATTTAAAAAGAGCCAGGCAACTATTATCTGTCCTACACGCAGTAAGAAACTGCACAACTCATGCGAGCGTAGTCTAGCCTGGTAGGACATAGCCTTGCCAAGGCTAAAACCCGGGTTCAAATCCCGGCGCTCGCATCCATTTAAATAAATGAATACAAAAGGATAAGCAAGCGAGTGTAGTCTAGCCTGGTAGGACTCTGGCCTTCCAAGCCAAAAACCCGGGTTCAAATCCCGGCGCTCGCAAATAATCAGGAAAATGTGAATATATGCCTGAAGAAAAAATCCCTGAAGAAAAGCACGAAGAAAAACATGAAGAGATGCAGAAAGGATTCAAAATGAAGCCAGTTTATGCAGCTGCAATAGTCCTCGCCGTGATAGTGATAATAAGCGTGGCGTATCTTGTAGGTGCATCGGTGCCTGTAGTTGCAGCAGGAGACAACGTAAGCGTCTATTACACAGGCAGCTATACAAATGGCACTGTCTTCAATTCTAACGTAGGATTGCAGCCGCTGCAGTTCATCGCAGGTTCCAACCAACTTATTCTCGGATTCTCAAACGGCGTCATAGGGATGAAGCTGAACCAGACGAAGAACATAACCATTCCTGAGAATGAAGCATACGGCCCTGTTGATCCAAGCCTGATAATAGATGTGCCTCTATCAGAATTCGGCAACCAGTCTGTGAGCGTCGGCGAGTACCTCTCATCGAACTCGGGCTCCAGAGGCGTGATAGAAGCCGTAAACTCAACTTACGTCAAGGTGAACTTCAACAATCCGCTCGCAGGCAAGACCTTGGTATTCCAGATAAAGGTAGTCTCAATCCACAAGTGAATGGAAAAACCTGCGAAAGGAATAAATATCACGTAAATCAACGCTTCTACGTAAAAGCCGTGTTTTCTATGGCAGATCCAATACACACCGAGTTTACTGAGGAAGAGAGGATAACGCTCGGGAATTATGTGACAAACGCATCGGGCAACGTATTCGCATGGAAGCTGGGCGAGCAGCTTGACAGCGAAGCTGCAGGCGCGCTGCTCTCGAGGTACAGCAGGAGCTCGATGACTAGCAGGGAGATATTCCTCAAGGAGTTCCTGCCGAACAGGGACAGGGGCAGGGAATTCTTCAGGACATGGCTCATAGGCTATGGCGACGATTCAATACAGGAGATGGCGGGCGGAATACCTGTTTCTGCAGAATACATATCAAACGTCGCAGCCAAGGAGCTTGAAGATTCAAGGATTGCTTCTTACATAGAGAAGTCGACAAGATATGTGGACTTCAGCAGGAAGATTGACGGTTACGGATACCAGTTCTACAGGCCACATGAGATAATGGCATCCAAATTAAGCAATGAGTACGTCGCGCTGATGAATGACTTGTTCGAATCGTATTCTACGCATTCGCATGTTATGGCAAAACATATCAGGGACACTAACCCGTTCGAAGGCTGCGCCTTCCAGATAGGGAATGAAATTGTAAAAGGCAAGGAGGTAAATGACAAGTTCAGCATGCAGGGCATTTCGGCAGAGGACCTGCACAAAGCATACGACAAGGCAGCGCTTGCAGCTTCTCTCGACATAATACGGGATTATCTTCCATTGTCTACGCTCACGCATGTCGGAATAAGCGCAAATGCACGCTCATACGAGAACATAGTGTTGAAACTGCTTTCGTCAGGCCTTGCAGAATCGAGAGGGCTGGCGCAGGGGATGAACGAGGAGCTGAAAAAGATAGCCCCGTCGCTGATAAGAAGGACCGAAGAGGAGCATGGAAAGGAACAGGTGGAACACATGAAGAGATGCGCTTTTGAATCAAGGAATACTGTAAGCGCGGTGCTAGACTCGCACAAAAAGCTGACCATGCCCCATTTAACAGAGATGCATGAAAGTGTTTCCTTCATAGACTTTGCAGGAAGAGGGACAAAGAACCCGAATGAACATGCAATGAATGTCGTTGCAGGCACTATAATATACAAGAATTCGGAACTGTCTCTTGAGGAATCTATAAAGGCCGCAAGGAGCATGAGCAGCATGGAGAAGGATGCAATAATCGGTGCATACGTTTCCGAGAGGAAGAACAGGAGGCAGAAGCCAGGAAGGGCTTTCGAGAACCTTGAGTACACGTTCGACATGAAGGGCACGATAGGATCGTACAGGGATCTGCAGAGGCACAGGATTGCAACGCAGGAAAGGAAATACTTCAGCACGGAACATGGTTATGTCCTCAGAAAGCAGTACATAGAGGCAGGAATCGCAGACGACTATAAATCGAAGATGGACAGGGTGGCGGAGATGCACCATAAGCTGTCAAAAGAGCTGTCACCCCAGCATGCGCAATACACAGTGGCATTCGGATACAATGCAAGATGGTACATGAAGATGAATGCAAGAGAGTTCTTTCATCTTGCAGAATTAAGAACCATGCCTGCAGGCCATCCTGATTACAGGGAGATGGTGCAGGAGATGTACAACATGGTAAGGAAGGAGCACCCATCGATAGCGAAGCACATGAAGTTCGTGAACATGGAGCACACTGAATTAGGAAGGCTCAGTTCTGAGATAAGGACCGCGATGAAAACCAACAAGGTAAAGTGACAGCTCAAAAAGGTTTTAAATACAAAACGGGCAATCTGTTCATGCTTAAATACTATATGGCAGAGTTGTTCGAGCCAACGCTGCTCTACAGCTTTGCGCTCTCCTTCCTTGGGGTGTCCCTCGCATATTACTACGGCCGCTTCTCAATGGAATATGCTGTGCTTGCAATACTCGGCAGCATACTTGCGCAGATGTCAGTGAATGTGATAAGCGATTATTTCGACTACAAAAGCGGGCTCGACAGAGAACTGGCAAAGAAGAAGGCAGGAAACCTAAGCGGCGGCAGCTCCCTGATTGCAGAGCGCAAGATAAAACCAGGGTACACGCTTCTGATGGGCATTGTGGCTTTTGTCCTTGCAGGAATAATAGGGATATTCTTCCTCACAATAAGAATACAGCTGCTTCCCATACTGGCGATAGCCGCATTCTCGATACTGCTGTATGCGAGGCTCGTCAAGCGCATACCGTACATGTCGGAGCCGCTCTGCACTCTGAATTACACGCTCATCGCATTCGGCAGCTTCATAGCAGTTGCAGGTTTCTCCGCAGTGTCAATTAAACTTGCATTCGCATTCATACCTGCAGGCATAATGCTCGGCGGGAACGCGCTCTTCATAAATGAGATACCAGACAGCGCCATAGACAGGAAATACAAGGTCAGGCACAGCGCGGTGATGCTCGGCACCAGTAGGCACATCGCCATATATTACCTGTCATTCCAGGTAGCCGCATACGCTATACTTGTGATAGGCATTGTTACAGGCATGCTGCCGCTGTTTGCCGTGGCATCGCTGATAGCGATTCCAGCAACACCTTACATATTCAACGGCATATACAAGGCACACATAAGCAAATACAGGGATTACCTCGGCATGCAGACTATCTCGTCATTCATCTTCGCGATGCTGCTCTCCGCGGCATACGTGTTTACGGTTATGTGATTTCATGAGCATGAAAGTATACAAGATATTCGCAGAAGTGTACAAGAACTATGACACAGTCAATACTGTGTGCAGCCTCGGCACCATAGTGCAGTGGAGGAGGACGGGGGCGAAAGCAGCCATGGCGGACAAGGGCAGGCTGAAGATTCTTGACATAGCCACGGGCACGGGCGAATACGCAATAGAATTATACAAGGAAGCGCTGAAGAAGAACAAGAAGGCTGAAATAACGGGCATGGACTTTTCCGAGAACATGCTCAGCGTCGCGATGCAGAAGGCAAAAGAGCGCGGCCTTGCAATAAAGTTCGAGCACGGAGACGCGATGCGGCTCAAATACCCCGGTTCCTCATTTGATGTTGTAACGTCGTCTTTCGCGCTGAGGAACGTTGACGACCTCGACAAATTCTGCTCAGAGTCGAAAAGGGTGCTGAAGAAAGGAGGAAAATTCGTATTCATGGACATGGCAAGGCCCGACAACGCGCTGCAAAGGGCGTTCCTTAAGTCGTTCTGGACGGTAGTCGGCGGCATAGGCTTCGCAGAGAACAAAAAAGCATACTACTGGCTGATGGAGAGCGTGGACAGGTTCGACAAAGAGGGCTTTGTAAAAAGACTCAGAAAAGCGGGATTCAAGGACATCAAGAAGAAGAACTTGTTCACGGGATCGGCATTCATGGTGACAGGCAGGAAGTAGGTAAGTCCTTGGAGAACCGGAACTCGGCAATGTATTCTGAAGCGCATGATTCATACGATTTCACGAACCACCTTCTCAGCTTTTATGCGGATTCCGCGATGAGAAGAAAGGCAGCAGCTGCGGTAATGTCAGATGGCCCTTCTAGAGTATTGGACATAGCCACGGGCACTGGCGATACTGCAATCGCCATTGCAAAGCTGGCGAAAGAAGCAGGAAAAGCGACAAAGATAACTGCGATAGACGTCAATGAACAGATGCTGAAAGTTGCAAGAAGAAAGGCAGATGCGGAAGGATTAAACTGCGTATTATTTGAAAAAGGAGACGCGATGTCGCTGAGATACAGGAATGAAAGTTTTGATGCAGTAGTATGCACATTCGCAACAAAGAACTTCAGCAATATTGGAAAGTTCCTGAAAGAAACAAGACGGGTCCTTAAAAGGAATGGCACATTCATTGTAATAGATATATCAAAGCCTTCAGGTTCGACTGGGCCTGCGGCATTTTCTGTTTATCTCGCATACATGAAATTATTCGGACTAATCACAGGAAAGAAGCTGTACAAATGGCTGCCCCAGAGCACGCTCCGGTTCAACAGAGAAGAGTTCATAGCAGCGTCAAGAAAATGCGGCTTCAGGAACCTGAAGACCGAGGAAAGCCTGTTCGGAATTGCGTACATGATTACATGCAGGAAATAATGCGCCTTCCCTGCCATTATTGATTATATATGGAGGCAAGGAGAATTGGACTCCTGCTTGCAGAATGTCAATCTGCCGTCCTACCACTAGACGATGCCTCCTATAAATTAGGATTAGGTTGACGATTAAATTAATATTATGTCGCCATCCTTTGCCATCTCTGTATTCTTGAATACCTTGCGCGCCTCCATTTCCAGAGCTTTGCTGTCCTTATATCTCGCGCTTATGTGCGTCAATACAAGTTTCTTTACATGCGCCTTCTTTGCGACAGACGCCGCCTCTGCAGCAGTTGAATGCTTCCTCTCAAATGCAAGCTTCTTTTCGCTCTCTGCGAAAGATGATTCATGTATCAGCAGGTCGGCGTCCTTTGCCGCCCTAGCCGTCGATTCAGAAGGCCTTGTATCAGACGCATAGACGACTTTCTTGCCTTTTGCCAATTTTGCAACCTTTGATATGCTGATTTTCTTTCCGTTTGCATTCACTCTTCCTTTTTCAAGAAGCTCCTTGAACATAAGGCCCTTTATGCCTAGCTTCTTGCACAGCTCCTTGTCAAACCGCATTTTCGGGTTTTCTTCAAAGACATAACCATACGTCTCTATCGAATGGTTCAATGGGAAAGACCTCATGGAAAAGCCCCGTCCCTTGTACACTGTGCCGCTCCCTATGCCCTTTATGCTTATTCTGTATCCTATCTTCGCACTGTCGAATGTAACGAGCGCGCGTATTACCTTTTCATAACCTTTCGGCACGAAAATGTCAAGCGGCTCTGTTCTGTTGTTTATCGCCAAGGTCCTCAACAAGCCTGCTATCCCTATTATATGATCACCATGTACATGGCTTATGAATATCGCCTTTGTCTTGTAAGCATTGACCTTGTACTTCAGCATCTGGACCTGCGTGCCTTCGCCGCAGTCGAAGAGGAAGGTCTCGCCGTTGTATACAAGGGCTATGCTCGGCAGGCCTCTGTCCTTTGATGGCGCAGATCCCGCCGTGCCTAAGGCAATTATCTTTATCTCCATGAATATGCACTACAGCTCTATTGTCAATGACTTCTTTTTAAGGTCTATACCCATTACCTTTATCACGGAAGAGCCGTTCAATTCCTCCACGCTCGGCTTCTTCTTCAGCTTTGCCTCTTCTATCAGCGCATTTATCGCGTTCATGTTCTCAAGGATCATCCTTCCGATTGCTGCATACTCCTTCTCCTGATCGGCAAATCTCTTTGCAAGAAGTTTCTGCTTCTCTATGCTCGCCTCTATCTCCGCTACCTTCTTGTCTGTTTCAGTGTCAGTGCCGAGCCTGCCGGTCTTGGCGAATTCATCAAGAAGTTCGTTCATGCTATTGAATGAAACATGCCGCATGTTTCCGTATTTTTCCAGAGGGTATGCAGAATAATCGTGATACGCGCCGCTGTCGTCTATGTATATCACAGGCTCAGGCGAATCCGCCCTGTCGAAGGCGTATGCCATCGCATGGCCTACTGACTCTCTGTCGGCAGAAGCAGCTTTTACCTTGGGATCCACACCCTGGCTCCTGAGTGCGTCGTCAAGATACACGGGACCAAGGTTGAAGTACTTCGAAAGCGATCTTATCAGCATGTCCTCTTCGGAGCAAGCGGCATCTATGAGCTCTGCGGAGTCGTTCTCAATTTCTTCAAAGTCTGCCTTCCCCTGTTCAATCTGGTACTTCGCCTTTGATCTTATCTCCCTGTCCTTGTAGATGATCCTCTTGTAGCACAGGTCGATGGCCCCGTCCTTTACGAGAATCAGGTTTCCCCTGCCGAACATCTCTATCACAATCGAATACTCCTGTCCTTTCGCCGACAACTCAATTATTATTATCCTGTCCATGCCGTACTGGTACAGCCTCTTCACCTTTGCGTTCTCTATCCTTTTGCGCATCGCGATTGCGAATTGAGTCCCTGCCTGCGATTCCAAAGAGTACTTTGTGGAATTGAAAGACGCCAACAGACTGCAGTACACGCTTGTCGTCGCTCCGTTATTGTAGAACTGCATCCTGAACGAGCCCTTGCCGTCTTCATAGAACTTGCGCAGATACGAGCCCTCTATTTTGTCCTTGAGCTCCTTGATCGCAAGGTGCAGCTCAAGGGAAGCCATCTCGCGCATACGAATCAGCTAAAGCCTCTTCTTCCCTTCTTCCTTCACTATCTTCGCAAGCAGCTCCGCGTCCTTCTTCGCCTTTCCCGACCTTTCTATCGCGGTGCCTATCTGCACAATGTCTGCACCAGCCTTAAGCGTGCTGCGCAGGTGCGTGCCGTTCATTATGCCGCCAGCGACTATGTAAGGCACGTTTATCACGCTCTTCACAGCGCTCACCATCTTTGGAGGCACTGGTCCGTAGCCCATGAGCTGCGGGTTGGAGCCAACATCGGTGAGTATGAACTTATTGCCAAGGTACTGGCCAGAAAGCGCGAGAGCCGCAGCCACTTTCTCCTTTTCCCTCGGCACCATGTTCGCATCGCCTACCCATCCGACTGTGCCGCCAGGCGCAACCACTATGTAGCCTATGGAAATGGGCTCTATGCCCAATTCCCTTATTATCGGCGCTGAAAGCATCTGCGCATGGGTTATCCAGTACGTGTTCCTCGCATTCAGCAGGGACATGAAGTACACAGCATCGGCATGCTTTGTAAGGGTAGCTATGTTGCCAGGAAACAGCACGACAGGCACGTCGACGTTTTCCTTGACCCGTTTGGTGACGCTATCAAGAAGCTCGCCCTGCGCGCCTATGCTTCCGCCCATCAATATAAGGTCTGCCCCTCCTTCAGCTGCCGCCTTTGCGGTGCTGACCGCCTTGTCAGGGCTGCTGTAGTCGACAGGGTCCACGAGCATGAACATCAGCGCGCCCTTTTCATCTAAACGTTCGTATATGTATTTTTCCACTTTTCCAATATTTTTATTCATGTAATTCAACCAAATCATCTTGTCAACATTAGCGTCATGCGCTGCCGTACTTTCCGATG
>DAIDAD010000009.1:9137-11036 GCA_027310795.1 Candidatus Micrarchaeaceae archaeon
CCTTCCTTCTCCATCTTCGCAGAGGGTTTGAAACCCAGCTCCTTCTTTATCTTGGCGATTGAGACCTTCCGGTTGCTCGTTATGAAGCGCAGCTCGTCGCTGTTCAGCCCGCGCCTTTTTGCGACGAGCGACACTATCACCGGGCTTATGTGCCTATTTATGCGCTTTGCACCAAGCGCATCAGCAGCGAAGTCGTACAGCCCTTTCTGCGTGTAATCTATCCCGTCAGTTAGATTGTATATGCCGTTCCTGCCGTGCATTCCCAGAATCAAACCCTTTACCACGTCATTTATGTGTATCAAAGAGAAATGGTTCTTCCCGTCGCCTATTATATAAGCATTACCATTCTTTATCGCCTTGAAGACCTTGAAGAACGAGTGCTCGAACCCCTTTCCGTATATCGCGCCTATCCTGAATATCGAATAATTAAGCGATTCCATTGAAGTAATCTCGCGCTCCGCAAGGACCTTCGTATGGCCGTATTTGTCAGACGGCTTAGGCGCAGATTCTTCAGTAAGCAACTCATCCCTCCTTCTCCCATAGACGTCGACGCTGCTAGAGAATACCATCTTCTTCACTCCAGAGCGCGCGCATGCCTCTGCAACAGCAGCAGTGCCCTCGACATTCACACGGACAAGTTCTTCTGTGAATGCCTTGTACTCGCTCACAATCGCTGCAAGATGGAAGACGTATGAAGCGCCGCTGACCGCTTCTTCAAGCTTTCCCATGTCTGCTATGTCCCCGATGAACGGCACGACTCCATGGGAAAGGTTTGTCACATAATCGAGCTTTTCAACATAGGCGCGAACGCTGTACCCATGCGCAAGCAGCTCCTTGACAAGCGCTTTGCCGAGCCTGCCAGTGCTCCCTGTGACAAGAACCGTCTTGTCAGCTGTTCTGCCCTTGCTATCCGCAGGCCTCTTCGCCGTTTCATGCACCTTTGTCCTTATCGTTAAACAATCTCTTTGCAAAGAACTTCATATAACCTTCTGGCACATTCCCCATCGCGTAATTCACCCAGTCCTTTCCGAAAGGCACCAATACACTGAGCTTCGCCCCCTTCCTGAGCGCTTTGTTGAGCTTCTTTTTGTTGTAGCCTAATCTGCATTCAAAGGTTAAATTCCTTTCGTTTCTCCTTGCACTCATCAGCTTTGCAAGCACGTCGTCAGAAGCGGAAGAGAGCACAGGCGATTCTATTCTTTTTATTATGCCATCGATCTCTCCGCGGAATTCCCCTTTCTTGCCCCTGCTTTCATCGCCGAGAAGCAGCTTCATCGACTTAGCATTCTTCTTTCCGTTCATGTAGCCCTTGGCCTCTTCCACGGAGCATGCGACTCCGACGCCCATGTTCTGCAATTCAGCTGCGATCGCCTTGCCAGCGCCCCTCGCATCCGCCCAGACGAACACGCCGCTCCTCGTTCCGAGGTCGCCTATCTTTTTGATGTTCGAGAGCGCGACGTCCTCGCCGATTCCAAGCCCCAGCTGTTCAAGAGGCACCTGCACGCCTGCATTTATCCCGAGGCGCGATATGCGTCGTATAAGCTCTAGATATGTCGTCGTCACGTATGCGGCCTTCGGCTTCTCCATAACTCCGCTGCTCAGGAACATTATAGAACAGCCGGCTCCGCTGCTGCCTATCTCCTTCGCCTTGTCGAGCGCGGAGCTCATGGTCGTTCCAGCTATGTGCTTAGAGACCAGCCTGTGCAGCACCTTCTCCATTATCGTCTCATTGCTCTTGTCCAAAACATCACTTATGCTGCACGTATGCAGAAAGCAGGCGGATGCGCACCGGAAGCGCCGCGCCGTCCATCACCCTGCAGCGGCGCAGGCATCTGCAGCAGCTCTTCACGGAATAACATTGAATAGCAGCTATTTATTAGTTGCTGGGAAGTTTTATAA